>CAJQNY010000249.1 GCA_905479805.1 uncultured Arenicella sp. | reverse complement strand
ACCACTAATACTCAATGGATCGACTCCATTAAGTTGAATGTTCACAAACTCCTTGTAGGCTTCAGAGTTATCACTCCGACAATTATAGCTAAATGCGAAAACCCCATGCTTCCCATCACAGGTCAGTGTGATTGCGATCTTTTGTGTATTGGTTTTGACTGGCCGAACCCAATTAATCTTCGTACTAGAAGAATAATAGTCGCGTCGATAGTCAACAATCGACACATCGCCTATTTGGCTTTTATCTCTTTGAAGTTGTTCGACTAATTCGTAACTGGCTGATTCCGCAACACGCCCAGTTAGATATGGCATGGCACAGACCAGCACGATGATTAATCCAACAATTATTATCAGTGTTTTTTTCATAAAGAATAAGTACGGAGAAGATTAATTCTGTTTTGTCGCGATTAGGATTTCTTTGACAAAACATCCTTAGCTTGATTAATTTGTTTTGCCAAAGCATCAGAGCCACCACGATCAGGGTGGAGTTTCTGCATTAATTTTTTGTGCGCAAGACGAATATCGTCCTCGGTTGCATTCGCATCGATGCCCAATATATCCGCCGCTTCTGCGCGAGTCATTTGCGATTGCTTAGCCGCAGGTGGTGCGGACGTCGGTTTCTTTTCCCCGAACATTTCTTTGAACAGCGGTATGTACTGAGCTATTTGGACCAAGCGCCCTAGGATAGCCAACACGGCTGCTAATACCGCCATTATCCAGTGTGCACGCCCCGCTACTACTAAGACCAACAAAGCGGCAATACTAATCCAGAGCAGGCTCTGTTTCGCAAAAGCAATGCGCTCCGATTCAGGCTTCTTGCGCCAACGTTTGTATAGGTAGACCAGCCACCCCACACCGGCGACGGCTAACAGAGAGTAAATCAACGTTTTCTATACCTCATGGTTTCAATCTCGATGCTTCGTTTACGACCAGGTCGCAGTTTACTTCGTTAATAGGCTGATTTACTCGTCGTGCAAAGTGATAAAAGAAATCTAAACTATTTTCTACACTGGTATAATAAGCACAAATCAATACTATGCAAATACCGCAATGTCTAGCGCCCCGAAAAGCAGTCGCGATTTATTGGATTTTATCGCCCAATCACCCACACCATTTCATGCAACACAGAACTTGGTGGTCATGTTCGAAACCGCTGGTTTTGAGCATTTATCTGAAGGCGACGATTGGCAATGCCAAGCTGGGCGTGGATACATAGCCACACGCAATGACTCATCCATTATCGCCTTTAAGTTAGCCGATGACGTCAGTAAAGGTATCAGGATGGTAGGTGCACATACCGATAGCCCATGCTTAAAAATTAAACCTAACCCTGATTGCCAAAACAATGCTTATAACCAGCTTGGTGTACAGGTTTATGGAGGGGTGTTGCTACATACGTGGTTCGACCGCGACTTATCCATAGCAGGACGAGTCAGTGGTATAGATAAGAAGGGTGAACTATTTAGCCAGCTGATTGATTTTAAGGAAGCTGTGGCGGTTGTTCCTAGTTTAGCCATCCACTTGAATCGTGGGGCGAATGAAAAAAGTACGGTTAACGCGCAAACCCAAATGCCGTTGATATTGAGCCAGGGAGACCCTCGCGACTTCAAGGAGTTATTGCTTGATTATTGTGATGACAATGCTGCCCGCATATTAGACTTTGAACTGGCCTGCTACGATCACCAATCACCTAGTTTTGTTGGCTTAAATCAGGAATTCATAAGCGCGTCACGTTTAGATAATCTATTAAGCAGTTATATCGGCGCCCAGGCACTCATCGAGTCGAGTACTGATACACCCTCGCTTACCAATATGTATGTCTCCACAGACCATGAAGAAGTGGGTTCATCATCAGCTTGCGGCGCACAGGGGCCATTCCTAAAGTCTGTGTTGGAACGTATCAGCTCCTCGTCGACTCAAGTGACACAGATTATCGACAGATCAACCTTGATCAGTTGCGACAATGCACACGGAATTCATCCAAACTACGCTGATAAACACGATCAAAACCACGGGCCATTGCTCAACCAAGGCCCAGTTATAAAAATTAATGCCAACCAACGTTATGCTAGTAACAGCGTTAGCTCGGCGCGTTTCCAACAATTATGTGAAAACGCTGGTGTACCAATACAGCAGTTTGTAACTCGAGCAGATATGGGGTGTGGCAGTACCATAGGGCCAATAACCGCTGCGGAAATTGGTATTGAAACACTTGATATTGGCGTCCCTCAATGGGCCATGCACTCGATTAGAGAAACCGCTGGTAGCCAAGATGTGGAATATCTATTGACGGCTTTGAAAGCTTACTTCTCACAAGCCTAACCTTTTTTTGTCACCCCATTTTTTTGTAACTCTATACAGCGAACAGTACTATGAAATATTCCATAGACGATAAGTCTCCTCAAATCGCCAGCTCCTGTTTTGTTGCGCCTTCTGCAGATCTAATCGGCAATGTGGTTATGCACGAAAAATCCAGCGTTTGGTTTAATTGCGTACTTAGAGCTGACAATGAGTCAATTACCATCGGTGAAAACTCAAACGTACAGGATGGATCAATTTTGCACGTTGACCCAGGCTTCCCAATTGATATTGCACCAAACGTAACCATTGGCCACAAAGTCATGCTACACGGCTGTTCAATTGGCGAAAACTCGTTGGTTGGAATGAACGCCGTGGTACTTAATGGCGCTAAGATTGGTAAGAACTGTGTGATTGGCGCCAACGCACTCGTCACCGAAAACACCGTGATCCCCGATGGCCAAATGGTTCTTGGCTCACCGGCTAAGGTCGTCAAAGAGCTGAACGAGCAAACCATTGAAATGTTGCGTCTCGGTACGCTCCACTACGTACACAACGGTCAACACTATTTGGAAAATCTGACACAGATAGACTGAGAAGCAAACTCTCGAAAGCGTATTTTTAGCTCAAAGAAAGAGCATTGGCATGCAAGCAAACGGGACAACTTGCGGTTTGCTTAACTATTAACGCAGCTTAATCCAACTCAGGCAATATAGACCTGAAAGGTCAGGTCTCTAAGTATAAGAAATTTACTCTTAACTTGAGCCTAGCCATGATAATCACAAAAACTGCGTTCGCACCCTTAATATTTGTCCTTTGCATCGGTTCAACTATCTTCGCTGCGAATTATGCTATTGCAAAAGATTCAACACCGTCCATTACCGAATCTAACGCTAAGGAAACGCGGCTCAAGGACATTAATATTGCTGACCACTTTTTTGCTCTATTGGTGATTTCTGACCCCATAAAAACCAGTAAGATCTTCTCATTAATAGAGGACACTTGGTCGATTGAATACCTACCAATGGCTATTGAGACTTTGGGCTTTGTGCAATCCGATTTAGTTCACTCGCGCCTGGAAACACTCATTGACAATGCCACACCAAAAAATAAATCTGTTAGCGATGACCGCTACCAATGGCTCTGGAACCAAGATATTCAACCACCTAAAAACTACGCTGACTTCAAGGCAGACCTCTATCAAAATATCGATCAAAAGTTCGGGACCTACTTTCGAGGCCGGCAAGACAGCGCCAGGGTACGTCTCAATGAAATCCGTTGGGGAGGAGTAGTACAAGACGGGATACCTCCACTTCGAAGTCCAAAGATGGTACTAGCCAAACAGGCCGATTATCTAAAAGATGATAATGTCGTATTTGGCATCGAGATCAACGGCGATGCTCGAGCCTACCCGAAACGAATTTTGGCCTGGCATGAAATGTTCACGGATACTATTGGCGGTGTTGATATAGCCGGTGTCTATTGCACACTTTGTGGCGCTGTCATTCCATATAGAACCGAACATAACGGTACCAAATATCAATTGGGCACCAGCGGATTTCTTTATCGATCAAACAAACTGATGTACGACAAAGCCACTCAATCACTATGGAGTACATCTCGCGGCACACCCGTACTCGGCCCCTTAGTCGATAAAGGCATCGAGCTAGAATTTGAGAGCGTCGTCACAACAACCTGGGGAGAGTGGCGTAAGCGGCACCCAGCAACCAAAGTGTTGTCGCTGGATACGGGCCATCAGCGTAACTACGACGAGGGCAATGCCTACAACGATTACTTTAGCAATGATCGCCTAATGTTCAACACACCATTCAATGACCAGCG
>CAJQNY010000248.1 GCA_905479805.1 uncultured Arenicella sp. | reverse complement strand
TGTCTTGGCCAACGAGCTGGCTAGCGACCATATTCGGGTTAACGCCATTGCCCCCGGCCGTTTCTATTCAAAAATGACCGAATTTTTAAGCTCTAACAAAGAAGCCTTTGATGAAGAGATGAAAACCATCCCAATGCGCCGTTGGGGCGAGCCTGGTGATATCGCAGGCGTCGCCATTATGTTGGCAAGCCCAGCTGGCGCATTTATTACCGGACAGATTATTCCAGTAGATGGTGGGACTACACTAGTTAACTGATAATTTGGCTAACTGATAACTTAGTTAACTGGTAACTTAGTTAACTGATAACTTGTGTAACGGTGGCCTTGGCAATCAGCGCGATTGCCAGAAGTCACTGATGTCGACATCCACCTCAATACGCATTAATAAATAGGCATATTTTTTATGAAAACAAAAATGATGTTCGCGATTTCTCGAATCATCCTAGGCGCTTTCGTCTTGCTATCCAGCAACTTCATCAGTGCCGATGAATCCAGCGTAGGGAATGGTGAAGCACAAAAAATGGAAATTGATGATTCCACATTCTCTTGTATTCGTTCGATGACCCCCGTACGCGGTTTTTATGTTGATAATATTTTGGGTGATCTTGATGCAACTCTCAAGGTAGCCAACTCACCAACAGGCGGCACTTACCCGCCAGGGTCGGTAGTTCAATTAGTTCCGGCTGAGGTGATGGTGAAATTGGAAAAAGGCAGCTTTCCGGCGACAAATGATTGGGAGTTTTTTGAGCTGGGTGTCAGTGCCAAAGGAAGCACGATAAACAAACGTGGCTTCGTGGATGTAGTCAATCAATTTGGCGGCAATTGTTTCGCCTGCCACGTTCAGGCGCGCCCAGAGTGGGACATGGTTTGTGAAAAAGACCATGGTTGCGACCCTATTCCACTGACCGAGGAAATGATTCTTGCGATTCAAAAAACTGACCCACGCTGCGAAGATAACCCAACTTTGAGTGATGCTGAGAAAAATGCCATGCGACAGCTGATGAAAACTCTTTCAGGCGGTGGTGAGCCCGGTTTTTAAAGGCTGATAAAAAAAGCCATTACGGGTGTACACGTTGTGAACGCCCAGCGAAAACGTTAATCATCATAAACAATATTTAGCCGTCGCATAAAAAGCGAACTAGCGTCCTCTAGTGCACCTGCAACAGATTTTCTAATGGATGCTGTTTGAGGCTCACAATGCGCCACTCACCTTCTGACTTGTTTAGGATATAAAAAGCAGCTAGCTGTTTTGCAACTTTGCCATTGCTTAAAATGGCATTCGCCACGTTGTTGGCAATGATTGTGTCTTCGTCTAATTGATGAGCTTGGATCTTCTGCCAAACAATTCGTTGAACACCTTTCGATTTGAGACCATCGAGAAAACTTTTTAGATTCTTGCCAAGCTGCTCTCTAGAGTTGAGCGCAATAGCCCCAGACTTAGGGAACTGTAATAAAGGCATATGGAAATGCTGAGTTACTTCGGTTACTGCACTTGGGTTCCCGTTTGCTAAATAGTCGTTGTAGTCAGCGACATAGTCTTGGAAAAACTGGACTGCTTCCAGCTGAGCGGTATTCTCTTGCGCGTGCACTGCTGTACTAATGAGAGAAAGTAGGAGTAAATTGAGAATTAGAGTTTTCATGAGTAAACCTATTGAAGTATTTAAGTTAAGTGAATGAGTTTTAGTTGGTTGTTAACATCGGTTTGGTGTTTGATTCTGGTGTTGAAAAATTTGCGTGAGACTGACCTTCATAATTTCGGCCAAGCCTGATACCGAGCGCGGCCCACAGCGCAGCAATTCCGGCGCCAACAACTGAAATAGCTAAAAGCCCTAGGCCAAGACCTTCGCTGAGTAGAGCGAAGAGCGTACCGCTCACCGCATCGCCACCGCGATAAACCACCACATCAATAACTGGCTTTGCTTTAAAGCGCTGCTCGGCTGAGACTTGAGTGAAAAGCATTTCCCGCGCTGGGCGAGTGATCGCATAGTTGCCGGTACGGCGTGCAACTTGAATACCCAATACGACCACGATCAATGGAGCAATGGCGAGCATCAACATACCAAACACCATTAGTGCGGGCACAAGGGCCAGCGTGGCAGGCATGCGTAGCTTTTCTACTAACCGGCTGGTCACAAAGAACGCTAAGAAAAAGGTAAGGCTATTGACAATCCAATCGATGCTGCCAAGGATTTGTGCTCGCTCCGGTCTTGAGTATTCAGCTAGTAGATTCTTTTGCTCGAAATACACAAAGGAGCTAATAAATACGTACAGCAGGATGAACGTGGCGATGCCGAGTAAGTGTCGGTTTGCTATTACGTCTTTAAAACCGTTCCACCATGCACCACCTAACTTCGCCCTCGCCAGGCCGGCATTCATCTCGCTGTTTAACTCGCCATTCCCTAATACCGTTTTCTTTAGGTGATAGATGTAGAACACCAAAGGGATGACAAATAGCAACCCCATTGAAGCGATTAACATCAGGCTCTCAAGCCCGAGTTTGGGCGCGAGCAAAGCCGGGATAGCCGGGCCAACAATTGCGCCTAAACTGCCGCCGGCAGCGATAACCGAGAATAGGCGTTTACTTTGCTGTTTTGTGAACGTATCGGAGATAAAGCTCCAAAACACCGATACATGAAACAAGCTAAACGTGCTAACCCACACATAGAACACTTTCTCGGTGAGGGTCGGGTCTGCAAACAAAGGCACAGCAAGGTAGAAGCTGAAGAAGCTCAGCGCAAATACACCATAAACAAACGGTACCACTGCCTGAAAACGGATTCGTGAAATGCAGAATCCGTAGGCCGAGACAATGCCTGCGCTGATG
>CAJQNY010000247.1 GCA_905479805.1 uncultured Arenicella sp. | reverse complement strand
CTGCTGGCGTGCCTAACAAGGTCGTTAAGCTGCTTGATTACGAACTTAAGGTAATTCAGGAGATGCAATACGAGTACTACTTCTTAACGGTTTACGACATCGTCGCTTTTGCGCGGTCGCAAGACATTCTTTGTCAGGGTCGCGGCTCGGCCGCAAATTCGGCCGTGTGTTATTGCTTGTTCATCACCGAGGTCGATCCAGACGCTAACGAACTTCTGTTCGAGCGTTTTATTTCCAAGGAACGGAACGAACCACCGGATATTGATGTTGATTTTGAGAGCCAACGTCGCGAGGAAGTGATTCAGTACATTTATAATAAGTACAGCCGCAAACGCACTGCCCTCACCGCTACGGTGATCACCTATCGGCGCAAGAGTGCGGTGCGTGATGTGGGCAAGGCGCTGGGCTTACCGCTTAATTTCATTGATGAGCTAAACCAATCAATGGCGTGGTGGGATAAAGTCGATGCCCTAACTGAGCGCATGCAAGATCGCAAGTTAACCTTTAGCAGCAGTTTGAGTCTACAGTTTTTTAAGTTGGTTAAAGAAATTCTCGGCACACCACGCCATTTGTCACAACATGTGGGCGGCTTTCTGATTACGCACAGCCCCACCAGCACATTGGTGCCTATTGAAAACGCGGCCATGCCAGACCGCACCATCATCCAATGGGATAAGTACGACATTGAGATTCTAGGCTTGCTTAAAGTAGATGTGCTCGGCCTTGGCATGCTTAGCGCAATCCGCCGCGCCATGGCAATGGTGAGTAACTACCAGGGAAAAACCATGACCCTGCAATCTATTCCTCGTGAAGACGAACAGGTTTATAAAATGCTCTGTGCGGGCGACAGCGTCGGCGTGTTTCAGGTGGAGTCTCGAGCACAAATATCGATGCTGCCAAGGCTACGCCCACAGTGCTTTTATGACTTAGTGATTCAGGTAGCGATAGTTCGGCCCGGCCCAATTCAAGGCGACATGGTTCACCCTTTTCTTAAACGCCGTAATGGAGAAGAAGAGGTTACTTATCCCAACAAGGAGATTGAGGCCGTTTTGAAACGCACATTAGGCGTACCTATTTTTCAGGAGCAAGTAATCAAGCTCACCATGGTGGCTGCTGGCTTCAGTGGCGGCGAGGCCGACCACTTACGCCGCGCCATGGCCAGCTGGGGCAAAAATGGTGATCTAGAACAATTTCGTGACAAGCTCATTCATGGCATGCAAGAGCGTGGCCATAGCTTGGATTTTTCTGAGCGCTTATTTAAACAAATTAAGGGCTTTGGCAGCTATGGTTTTCCAGAGTCTCACGCGGCCAGTTTTGCGCTGTTAGTGTATATCTCGTCATGGTTAAAACTCCATCACCCCGCTGCGTTCTACGCTGGCTTGCTGAATAGCCAACCCATGGGTTTTTATTCCCCATCGCAATTGGTGCAAGATGCACGTCGTCATAACATTACCGTACTGCCAGTTTGCATTAATAGCAGTGATTGGGAGCACACCTTAGATGCCCGCGCTACCCCGCCTGCCCTTCGCTTAGGTTTACGTTTAGTGAAGGGTATCTCGGAACGTGCTGCACTCAAAATTATGGCTGCCCGTAAAGACAAACCCTTCAGCGGCATTAACGATGTTAAGTCTCGTGCACTGATGAGCAGCGACGAATTGCAAAAATTGATTAGCGCTAATGCCTTCAAACAGTTTGATAACAACCGCCGTCATGCTTATTGGCAATCGTTGGAAATAGATAACATCAAACACGCTGATGGCCAAATTGGCTCCAGAAAAACCAGCCCTACTTTAATTAAAGAGAACACACCTTTAGAAGACATGCTGGCCGATTACCGCAGTGCGCGTGGCGTGTCACTTGATTATCACCCTATGCAATTGCTCCGCAAGACTCATCCTTTTCAACGCTGCATCGTTGCAAGTCAACTGCTCACTCGGCGTAATAACAGTCTGATAGAAGTGGCTGGCGTGGTAACTGGCCGCCAACGCCCGGGCACTGCAAGTGGCGTTATCTTCATGACCCTCGAAGATGAAACCGGTAATATTAACGTCGTGCTGTGGAAAGGCATTCAAGAGCGCTTTCGTCGTGAGATCCTGAGTAGCCAAGTATTGTATATAAAAGGTACCTTAGAACACCAACACGGTGTTGCCAATGTGGTCGCCGGCTACGTTGAATGCCAAGACCATGCCCTGCCCTCTTTGAAGGCAAAGTCGAGAGACTTCCATTAGCACACGCCATCAACCCTCGGCTGGATTCAATTGAATAATAATCATCTTCGCACCGCTCACCGTGACCAAAGGTTCAGCCACTTCTCTCAAACTCGGCATGTTGATCTTTAGCAAATGCTGGTGCGCTAATTCAAGGTTCAAGTCCGCCAGTTCAGACGAGACTTTGAGAGCACCCTCCAAGCCCAAAATAAATATCCAGTGCGCTTGTTTCAGCAACACTGTTTCTTGCTCAAGGTGCGTGCTTATTGTTACCTGATATTTATCGGCTTTGGTCATCAAGTTGAGGTCTTTAATCGGGCCATCTGCCAAACGGCCTATGGTCTTACTTGCGCCATCAAAGGTATCAAAATCTAACAATTGCTTGAGCACAACCTCTTCAGCGTCATCATGCGTCAAAGCTAAACCGCGCCCATCAATAAGAATAAGGTTGCGCAAGTAGCCGCTGAAATCTGAGAACTCGCCGTCTTCAACCACACTGGCGATACTGAGTCTCCAATCAAAGTCTTCTAAGCTCCCACCCTCACTGATGGCTAACTCGGTAGTCTCACCCTTGCCATTCTTCCATGGGGTTGTTACATACTCATGTGGCGCGATGATGCTCCAATCAAACTCTGTTTCTATCATTAGCCGGCAGACCCCTTAATTAAGAATCAAGTCTTTCAAAGCCTTTGCGGTATTCGAAAGACTGCGCTTTTTGTGATACACCAAGCCCAAACGACGGCTCAAGGGCCGGTTGATACTTACCGTTACCAACTCTTCGCTTAACATGTTTTTTGGCAGCAAGGTCCACCCCACGCCAGCTATTGCTAACATCTTTAGAGTCTCCAAATTGTTTGTATTCATTAAGGTATTAAGCCGCAAACCCTGCTCGGTGAATTGGCGGTCAACAATCCGGTACATTTCAGTTTCACTGCTTGGCAGCACAGCTGAATAATCAGCCAGCGATTTCAGGCCTGACTTTCTTTCACGCACCAGTTCGTGATCCCGAGCGGCCACTACGTATAAATCGTCATGCCAGGCCGCTTCCACCACCAGGTTATCGGGGAGTTCACTTGGCAGGGTAATCACCGCGAACTCAATATCACCTTGTTCTACGGCATTATACGCCTGTTCAGAATCCTCAAAACGGATGTCTAGCTTGGCGTTGTCATAACGCCGGTTGAACTCCTTCAGTATCGGAGGCATACGATGCAAGGCAATGTGATGACTAATCGAAACAGACAACACGCCACTGACCTCACTGTGGAGGTTATTTGCATAGCGTTGCATATCTTCAGCCTGATTAATCAACTCCTGAGCCTTGGGCAATAATTGTTCGCCTGCTTCGGTGAGGCTTACTTGCCGCGCGATTCTATTAAATAACTCGACCCCCAATTCACATTCTAAACTAGCCACGCGTTTACTCACGGCTGGCTGAGTTAAAAACAATTGTTCTGAGGCACGTGAGAACGAGCGAAAGCGAGCCACGGCTACAAACGCTTCAAGTGAGGTTATTTCCATAAATTGAGTACTTCTTACTTATCTATTCTTAATAGGAATCAATATTATAAAAACAATGAATTTGAATTATCAATAGCAATTCTCTATATTTAGCCCAATTCATCGAAACACAACCAATTGCAGAGAAGATCATGTCAGATGTGAACACCGCCAAAACCATGTACGAGAAAATATGGGATACCCATTTCGTACACCAAGAAGAAGGCCAAGCCCCGTTACTTTATGTAGATCGCCACCTAATGCACGAGGTAACCAGCCCACAAGCCTTTGAAGGCTTAAAGATAGCCCAACGCCCTATTCGCAATAATCATTCTATTTTGGCCACACTGGATCATTGCGTTCCAACCAAGCTGGCTGATCGCATCAATCTGCCTGACCGAATCGGAGCTAAGCAAGTTCAAACCATGATCGACAATTGCGCCGAACATGACCTAACTCTGTATGACATGCAGAGCAAGAACAACGGCATCATTCACGTGGTAGTGCCTGAGCACGGCTTTGTCCACCCAGGCATGACCACTGTTTGCGGTGATAGTCACACAGCTACACACGGCGCATTTGGTGCTCTTGCATTTGGCATTGGCACGTCTGAAGTTGAGCATGTCATGGCCACTCAATGCCTACCGCAATCGAAATCAAAAACGATGCTGGTAAAGGTAGATGGCAAGCTGTCCAAATTCAGTACAGCTAAAGACATCGCCCTCGCAATTATTGGCCAAATAGGCACAGCGGGCGGCAATGGTTATGTCATCGAATACGCTGGCGAAGCGATTGAAGCGCTTTCTATGCAAGGCCGCATGACGCTGTGTAATATGGCAATCGAAAGCGGTGCTCGCGCTGGTTTAGTCGCCCCTGATGAAAAAACCTATGAATTCCTCAAAGGCAAAGAGTTTGCTCCCAAAGATGATCAGTGGGAACGCGCGTTGGCCTTTTGGAAAACGGTACCCAGCGATGCAGACGCCGAATTTGATACGATCATTGAACTACGTGCTGAAGATATAGCTCCCCAAGTAACCTGGGGCACCTCACCAGAACAAGTGGTGCCGGTTGATAAAACCGTTCCAGCTCCGGGTGATTTTGAGCTTGAAGGCAAGCAAATCGCCTGCCAAAGCGCACTCGATTATATGGGCCTAGAAGCTGGTACTAAGATCACTGACATTCCGGTTGATTTTGTATTCCTTGGCTCGTGCACTAACTCGCGTATCGAAGATTTTCGTGCTGCCGCCTCGGTTGCCAAAGGCACTAAAGTACCGGATAACATTACCGCAATTGCTGTACCGGGTTCTTATATGGTGAAGGAGCAAGCCGAGCAAGAGGGTTTGGATAAAATATTTACCGACGCTGGATGGGAATGGCGTGAGCCAGGCTGCTCTATGTGTCTTGCGATGAATGGCGACCAGTTAAAGCCAGGCGAGCGTTGCGCTTCAACTTCCAACCGAAACTTTGAAGGCCGGCAAGGCAAAGGCGGGAGAACTCATTTGGTCTCCCCTGCCATGGCTGCAGCCACAGCGGCGGCTGGCCGATTTGTTGATATACGTGAACTCGAGCAATAGAGGATAGAACAATGGATAAATACACTAAGCACACCAGCGTTGCCGCATTAATGAATCGCAGCAATGTGGATACTGACCAAATTATTGCCAAACAGTTTTTAAAGAAAGTGGAGCGAACAGGCTTTGGCCAGCACCTCTTCCATGATTGGCGGTTCAATGATGATGGCACTGAGAATGCTGAGTTTGAACTTAACAACCCCAACTTTGCGAACGCTAAAATTTTAGTAGCCGGCGACAACTTTGGTTGTGGATCCTCTCGTGAACACGCGCCGTGGGCAATTGATGATTATGGCTTCAACACCATCGTCTCAACCAGCTACGCTGACATCTTCTACAACAACTGTTTTAAGAATGGCATTCTACCAATTGTGGTTGATGCCGATACCTTAAAAGCAATCATGGCTGAAATAAGCGCCAATGAAGGTGTGGCGTTCACAGTAGATCTTGAGAACCAGTCGATGACCACGCCGGGCGGCATCAAGGTGCATTACGATCTTGATGGGTTTCGCAAGAATAACCTTCTTGAGGGTTTGGACGATATTGGCCTAACGCTTCAACATATCGATAAAATTGGCAGCTACGAAGAAGAGCATAAGCAGCAATTCCCTTGGCTTTGGGCAAGTTAATTTTTCACTACCCTACTAATAAGTTAATGGGTGGCCGCGGCCATCCGTTTTATCTAAATAGCTAGTTTTAAAAACTGTGCCGCTGACTATCACTGCCCTTTTCAAAACGATATAGTTGGGCCTTCGAACTGAAATAAATACACCGCGCATTACATGAATCAAAAACCACAAATCACCTTGATGGACACCACCCTTAGAGATGGTGAACAAACGCAGGGTGTATCGTTTGCGCCTGCTGAAAAAGTGACACTGGCGCAAGCCTTGTTGGGCCGGCTAAAAGTTGACCGTATTGAAGTTGCGTCTGCGGGTGTTTCACAGGGCGAACAAGATGGTGTAAGACAAATCAATGAATGGGCAGCTGAACACGGCCACCTTGAACGCGTCGAAGTGCTCGGCTTTGTAGACCAACAGCGCAGCGTCGATTGGATTTTAGGAGCCGGCGGCAAAGTAATTAATCTATTAACCAAAGGTAGCGAGAAGCACTGTCTGACCCAACTAAGATCTACTCCTGAGCAGCATATAGAACAAATCAAGGTGACCATTGACTACGCACAATCTAAAGGTCTACGAGTTAATGTCTACTTTGAAGATTGGTCAAACGGCTACAAAGATAAGCCTGAGTACGTGTATCACCTCACAGAGGCACTGCGCGACTGCGGTGTCGACCATTTTATGCTGCCAGACACCCTGGGTGTGATGTCGCCTTCAGAAGTAAGCGCCAGTGTCGGCGACATGATTAAACGCTTCCCAGAACTAAAGTTTGATTTTCACCCACACAACGATTACGGCCTAGCTACAGCTAACGTAATCGCCGCTG
>CAJQNY010000246.1 GCA_905479805.1 uncultured Arenicella sp. | reverse complement strand
CGCACCAATGGCGGTCACATTAATAGTGGCGGCATTGCAAGCTAAGCTAAAACTCCAAAGCAAGGAGCAGGCTAGTAAGTTTAAAAAGCTTTTAACTGAGTTGTTAGAAAAGAAGTGCATGCCTAATTTTCACAGCAATTTGCACTAAAAACAAATAAACCTTTTCGAGTTCCAATATGTGGAACCATGACGGGTAAACTAGGTAAATGTAAGGCCATTTTATGGTACTGATCAATCGACTCTAACCTTTGAGAATTAGGTCTTTCGTCTTACAGAATTATTCAAACCTCGAAAGAGGGCGCTCTGATTAGGCAATAAGTGTGGTCTAACCGCCTGTTCCTGGCTATCTAGCTGCAAGTCTACGAATGACTATGCAGCTAAAAGGTAAGAGCTAAAACTTGAGGTAGTTGTTCGTTATATAACTCATCATAGACACACTACGGCAACATGGCCATTTGCTGCCTTTATTGGGAAACATAACTCGTCTTCGATTGTGATGGGGGGTAATAAACGGTGCGCAAATAATTCACTCTCATCGAATACATCAGGGTCGCCTTGGTAAATAACAACGTCGCTGTTAGGGTTAATTAAGAAGTCATCTATATCTGAACCAAATGGCAAATCGCGATTTAAGCGAGTCGTTGCGCCCCCTAATAAAGGCACGCTGAATATCTCATTTACGCCGTTAATACGAGAATCCGCGCGATAGATCACGCGCTGGTTATCTGGGGTGATCTCAAAATCTCGAAACACCTCTCTGTTAACCAGTAAATTCGGCACCAATTGAATGATCTCGCCAGGACTAAAATTAGGGCCAAGTATTGGTGTGCTAAAAAGAGTAAAGGCATCGTCAATAAAGGTGTCGGCTCGATAGACGACACGCTGGCTGTCGGAGCTTATTCTGAAATTGGATACATCAGAGTTTGCAAAAAAAGAGGTTGCGCTGATTTGAAACGATGTTCCACCCTCAATTGGCACACTCCACAATCGAAACCTGTCGTTAGATAGTCGGTCAGTGGTATAGACAACACGGCTTGCATCGGGTGAAATTGCATACGAGGCAACTTCCTCGTTTGCTGATAGAATAGGGTTAAGTTGCGTTGGTGAAGCTTGGTTGATGCGAGCGCTAAATAAGTTATTCACATCGTCAACCTGATGATCAGCCCTAAAAACAACTCGTTGGCTGTCGGTACTAATTCTGATTAGGCCGTTAACATCTCCGTTTGCGAATAGGTTTGGGGACAGCCTTATCGTTGCCCCTCCAGCAATGGGTACACTAAATAGCTCGTCTAGGGTGTCGGTTCGTCGATCTGCTAGATAGACCACGCGTTGGCCATCAGGGCTGATTCGCCATTGTTGGACACTACCTCCGGAAACCATGCTGGGCAGAAGCCTAATCGGTGTACCGCCCGTAATAGGCACGCTGAATAGTTCTCGTTCGTTGTTAATGATTTGGTCTGCAAGGTAAATCACGCGCGAACTGTCTGGGCTGATCTGTAAAGAGAGCACCTCTCCATTTTCTACTAAATTACTGTTTAGACGAATCGACGATCCTCCGGTAATGGATACCATAAACAATTCATATTGTTCATCAACTAGCATGTCTCCGACATAAACCACACGTGAACTGTCGGGGCTAATAGTGAATCGTCTTACTCTTGAGTTAGCCGACGAGTTCGAGTTAAGACTAATTGCGGTGCCCCCAGTAATTGGCACACTGAATAGCTCAACGACGCCGTCTACGCGCTGATCAGCCATGTAAACGACTCTTGTGCTATCCGAGCTAATCCGAAAAGATTGGAATGAGATATCGCTATTAGCGCCAAATTCGGGATTAAGTTGAACCACAGGGCCGCCAGCAATTGGCACACTAAAAAGTTCGAAAATACCGTCCACGCGCTGATCTGCTGAGTAGACCGCGTATTGGCCATCTGGGCTTAAGCGGTAACTAGGAGGAGGCTCAATACCAGGCTGAATTAAGTCACCTAAAGCAACCATCTCGCCACTAAGCTGATAAGGTTCACCAACCTGCGCAAAGGCCGTTTGCTGATGATGTATCAAAACAACCATCAACGTGAAGAGTATGAGTTTTGGTATTATCGCTATGGCGCGCAAGAATTGACTGTAGCTTTGACTCATGGTGTTTATCAATCCATTTAATGAGTGAACTGGTGATGAGGGATTAGAATTCGAGAATGGTTTAACAAGACTGTTCATATAAAACCATTCATCGATCGAAGAGAGTCAAGAGTACAGTTTGGAGGTGATTCAGGCTTGAGTGTTAATACCTAAATTACGTCCGTGCATACCTATTTTTCAAAACAAGCAAAAAGAATCAAGCCAAAGGGGTTAGGTTCGATTGAAGAGGTGAGTTAATGGAGCGGTTCGCCAGAGTCTAAAGTTTTAAATTAAGAAATGGCTTGCGAAAACATTCCAATAATTCACTTTCTAAACTCGCGTTCAACCGAACCTGGCAGTCTTGATTACTTTAAATGTAAAACAGCACCCGACTAACTTTGACGCTAGAGGTTTTTGATCGCATGCTCGCAAGCACGCGCAGTAAATGCCATATAGCTCAAGGAAGGATTTACACAAGAAGACGAGGCCATGAAGGCGCCGTCAGTCACGTACAGATTTTCCACTTCGTGCGATCGATTAAATTTATTGAGAACCGAGGATTGTGGGTCGTCACCCATGCGAGCCGTACCCATTTCGTGAATAGATGAACCACCGACGCTCAATGACCCGGGGTCGGCGACGTTGTATTGAATGGCCCCAGCGGCACGGAAAATCTTGCCGGCATAACTGGCATTATCGTTAGCCATCTTTTTTTCGTTCTCAGACCAATTGAATTTACTGACTACTAACGGAACTCCAAATCGATCAGTCTTGTTGGGGTGCAGCGAGATAGTATTGTCAGAATTAGGCAAGCTCTCTTGAAAGCCTGTCAATGCCCAAATCCAAAAAGGACCCGGCTGGCGGAGAGATTCTTTGTAATCAGCACCGAAACCCTTTCGGTTGAAATCAAACTGCCAGTCAGCACGCAATACATTAGCTTGATATCCGTAACCACGGAGAAAGTCATGATTCTCTTGCTTGTTTAGATTTCTAAATCTCGGTATATAGCATCCATTGGGCCGGTTGCCTTGGTAGTACTGAGCGGCGTTATCAATCATGATTCCCGTGTGCGTCAATTTGGGATGGTCCATTAAATAACGCCCTAGTGCTTTGCTGCCATTGGCTAAGCCATCGGGGTGTAGTTTGCTCTTAGAGTTTAGTAATATTTGCGTGGATCCCACCGTTGAAGCACACAAGAACACCAGTTTAGCTGTATACAGTTTAGCGCCGCCAGTTTTCGTATCGACAGCCGCAACGGCAGTGACTTTGGTGCCGGCCTCGTTATGAAGCAGGTGCGTAACAACTTGGTCGCTTATCAGTGTTAATCTGCCGGTCGCTTTTGCAGCAGGTAAAGTACTGCTTTGGGATGAGAAGTAACTACCGCCGCTACAGCCTCGATCACATGGCCCACAATAGTGGCAAGCGGCCCGACCATTATGCGGCCTGGTTAATGTCGCGGTACGACCGATAGTGAAATTCAGCTTTGGTAGCTTGCGCGATAAACGACCCTGTATTGTCTTTTCGAGGCCGAACATATCCATTGGTGGTAAGAATTCGCTATCTGGTAAATGGTCCAGGCCTTCGGCTTGACCACTCACACCTATAAACTTCTCAACGTACGAATACCACGGCGCTATTTCATCGTACGAAACAGGCCAGGGCACTCCATGACCGTCATTTTTGTTGGCATCGAAATCGAGTTGAGACCAGCGATAAACTTGACGGTTCCATAGTAAGGATCGCCCACCGACAATGTCTGCACGGCGCCAACTAAATTCAGCACCTTCAGTTTGAATATAGGGGTTGAGTCGATCGTTATTCCAAAAATGCTTGTTAGATTCATTGAACGCATAGGTCTGGCTTTGAATTGGATGCTCGCGCGCATCTTGGACTCTATTGGGCAACCCGGAATAGGGCAATTGCCAAACCGGCGTGTGTTCAGTTGTGTAATCCTTCTGGTGTTCAACTTGTTTGCCACGCTCGAGTACTAAGACTTTTAAGCCTTGCTCAGTGAGCTCTTTGGCGGCCCAGCCTCCCGATACGCCAGAGCCGACAACTATTGCATCAAAATCACTCATTGCACCGCCTTGTTCAACACGCGCAATGGAATTTGCGATGCATGCGCACTGTCTTCCTTTTTGAGTGTTACGGAGCCAGCAAACATGCCCATTGGGTTAGGTTTCAGAAACTGCGTGCTGCCTACTTCTGACAACATGAACCCAAGCACGACCAGCTCTTTGAGCTGGCAGATAAAGGGTGCGTCGCTGTCCCAAATACGCAATGTATTGCCGAGGTCAAACCAAGCTGCTTCGCTGGCGTCGTCTTCCAGTGATTCAAGTACCGACAGCTGCTGTTGGCTGTTTAGATGATTGAACTTCTGTGCATTAATATCAATTAGGTCATCAAGCCCCTCTATGAATTGCTTACGCTCAGCAGCGCTAAACCAGTGTTGTACCATAGTCTCAATGAACAAGGCGACGTTCGCTTCGTCCGCACCCGGTGTATCGTTACTTGGGATTACGTGGCGCGCCACAGTGGCAGCACATGATTTCTGTGGCTCACTAAACAAGTTCGTAGTCTTGTGTTGCAAGAAATCACTATGTTCGCGCACAAAGTCTTGTTGCTCTTTGGACATACTTAATACGCTTGGAGCGATAGCACTTCCAGTGCTGAGAAAAGCTGCACACTGGATGAACTCTCGTCGATTTAATCTAGTTCGATTCATTTCTGTTTTCTTTTCCTAGCCACCAGAGCATAAACCAACATCCCAACTATCAATCCAGCCGCACCGGATATTACAAGTCTAAGCTCCTGTAACGAAAGAAAATAATCTGCGCCGCGAAAAACGCTGTAGAGAGGGTAGATGGCGGGACTGTTTAGCAAGTGACTGAGTTCATAAAATAGCCAGCCCGTAGTGGCAAGGCCGAAGGACAAATAGAGAATAGTCCCGAGCCCCCACCAGAATGCTACGCGTAGAGCCGGAGTCATTCTAATTTAACCGTGGCTGCGTGATTAAATGGTGCATCGATTTTTCCACAAACTCGCGATAGTTTTCATTGGAATAGGTGTGTGCTTGATGCCCGATCGCTAGATAAATCATTGTTCCGGAACCCACTTTGTGAGTCCAAGCCATTGGATGTTCGCCAGGCATGGTTGGCTCCCTAAAAAATGACTCCGATGTGTCATAGCTGGTTTCATCAATGGTCAGTAGAATTTCTGAGCCGGTGGCACGAGGGTTACTTTCGAAGGCATACCATTCTTCTTGGCTTACTCGCCATGGTGTTGGTATGTGTGATGTTAGCTTGGACTTATCAGCTGTATTTATTTCAGCATCCTGAAATTGGGGACTCATGGTGTGGCCAAAAAATTGCGCCCCAATAAGAGTGTCTCGATACCAATCCCAATCGTATTCACGATCACCACCAGCGGCATGCAAACCAACCCATGCGCCGTTTTGCTCATGCCAAGTCTCAAACGCCATGCGTTGCTCGTGAGTCAGTAGGTCACCCGTAGTGTTGTTCCATATGACCAAATCAAAGCGTTTTAGGTCTGAAATGTTATGAACTGCTGCATTATCTGTATGGTAGATAGACCAGTTGTTCTTAGCGGCAATGTCTTGCAACATTTCAGTCGCCGCAGGGATCGCATCTTTGTGGATATAGCCATTGGTTTTATTAAATACTAAAACGGCCGGGCGATTGAGTTCTGGTAATTCGGGAGCCTGAGTGTCGTATTGAGGGGCCCGAAATAAGCCTGTTGAACGCAAGAAAAGATACAGAGCAACCGCTGCCACAAAAGCTAACACGGTGATGGCTATGATTAATTTTTTAACAACACTCATCAATTTCATGTTGGCTAGTATGCCTGCTAGACGTTGGCTAAAGCAATATTCGCGCCTGTCGGTGACGGTTCTAAGAATTCATTAACTATTTTAAGGGAATCAATGGGGTCAAGCACAGGTTCATACTTGCTCCCAGCATAGTGCGTGATACACAAAGGGTGAGTAATCTCAGGATAAATGCTTTTTAAAAATGGGCAGTTCAGTTGTTTGAGATTGTGTTCTGTATCGGTTTCCTGAAATAGGTAGAGCGCTGCGAGTGGACGTACAACAACAGTGCTATACATTTCTTGGCATTCATCTAAAGCACCTAATTTCCAAAAAGCATAAAACGTTGATTTAATTAGGTTCCGGATTTTTATATCAGAACTAAAGTACTTATTTTTTTTATCCGTTTTGAAGAGTATCTTGACCACAGCCTAGCCGAACGCTTTCACAATGCTTGGTAGCTGTGTTTTCAGAATGGCGTAGGGCAGTCATTTGAATTTATCCATAGAATGCTATTTGCAAAACTACTAAATATTAGTAGTATGAAGGCAGGTAAACTAAATTCATTATGACAATGGCCAAAACCACAAGCATCCAGTTAGGCGACCACTTTGATAAATTTATTGCCGAAAAACTAAAATCCGGCCGATATCGAAACGCAAGTGAATTGATCCGCGAAGGGTTACGGCGCATTGAAACGGACGAACAAAAGCTAGAAGCTCTGAGAGCCAGGTTAGACATTGGTCGGCTTCAGGCTGAAAAAGGGCAATTTGTAGAAAATTTCTCTTTCGAGTCGATCATGGCAGGAATAGACCAACGTATAAAATCAAGTTAAACCTAGTCCATGCTGAAGTTAAGGATAACAACGCAAGCGAATCAGGATCTATTAGATATTGGCGAATACACGGAGCGTGAATGGGGTAATGAACAGCGTGAAAAGTACATAAAACAACTGTTCGATAGAATTAACTGGCTTAGCAGGAATCCACAACTTGGAAAGCCCAGACCTGAAATTAAGGAAGGCGATTATTCATTCAGCGAAGGTAAACACCTGATATTTTATTTTTTTGATGATGAGAAGTTGACAGTCATTGCTATTTTGCACGAACGAATGGATTTTGTAAGGCATTTATGAAATCCAACAGAAGGTTTTTAACCGCAATCTAAAATATAACTCTAATGAATAGGTCTTAATGCTGTCATTTGTTGGATAATTTGACATGGACGCCAAATGTAGTGGCTTAGCTGGAAATATAGGGGGTTAGTTGGCGTTTCTTTAGTACTTTAGTTGGTACGTCCACATACTGGACATACAACTAAAGTACTAAATTCCTCAAAGTTGTAACCTATTGATTTTGCTAGATACTGCATTATTAAATTACAACTAAAGTACTAAACTTTTCGTCCGTTTTGACAGTTTATCCTTGGCTCATCTTAGTAGAGCACAACTGCTACTCACTGGATATTAGCTAAGTACGCTCTAGCGTCGCTCGGTTGTTCTCTCGTTTCCAATGCTCTGGTGACATACCGCAGGCGTTCTTGAATGCCCGTGAGAAAGCGCTGACATTTCGATAACCCAGAATGTCGGCAAGGTCTGCCAGATGAATGCCGGAACTTCGTAAGTAGTGTTCGGCGACATCCTGGCGTACTTCCGCCAGCAGCTCCCTAAATGTTACCCCGTGTTTGCGAAGTTCACGCTGCAATGTTCTTGGCTGTTGATCCAGTTGTTGGGCAATACTCTCGAGATTGCATAGGTTTGCACCCAAATTCCGCTTAATGTGGTGTTGTACCTTTGTCGCCATATCATCATGCAGTTGATATCCAATATTCACTGAGTCGAGATAGCGTTTCACGATGGCCAAAAGCTCTGGGTCGGAAGTTTGCAGTGGTATTTGCAACAACGACTCAGGAAAAACTATTCCATTGAAATCTTGGTTAAAGTTTACTGAGCAGCCAAAATACCTAATGTAAGGATTTACATCCTCAGGTGCGTCATGGGTGAAGTTGACCGTACTGGCTTGCCAGTGTTTACCAGCTATACTCCTCATTGCGTTAAACGTAACGGTTACCGCCAGAGTGTGTAACTGCGTTAAATGCCCATCGTAGGACACACGGTTGTGCCGCACCAGACTCGCAAAGCCGTCTTCAGGTTTTAGTTCCCATAGCGATACCTCACTATTAGAGAGGCTGTATTGAAGCGCATTTTGAATAGCCTCGTTCAGATTTGATGACAATTTGGGCAACTGGGCCATCGGGCCAAATTGCAATGCAGGCTGGTGTTTTCCAACCAGAAACCCAAAATCTGGATAGTTAAATTCACTAGCCACATGGTTTAGGAAATTTGCCACTTGGTGAAACGCCAGAAACCCCTTGGGTGAAACTAGTGACTCGGCTTGAATGCCGTGAGTAGACAGCGCGTTAGTAAGGTCTACACCGATTTCCTGCGCAGCTTCCAAGCACCCTAACAGGGTCTCGCTGCTGGTCAGCAACGGGTTGTGAATATCGTAGGTTCTCAATTCTATTTCATACCAGAGCAATAAAACTTCTTGTCGTAAATTGGTATGCTCATTGTCGTAAAATGATACGCGCCAGTCAAATGTAATTGTTACGCTTGTTCCACTACAAATGGGGCACCTTTTGCGAATTGCGTGGAATCTACACACGCAAGCCCAATATTTATGAATTCAACATGGGATTGAAATGACGCAGACACAAGATAGTTTAAACAGGTTGGTGAGGTCTGGGGTCTTAATCGCGTGCCTAGTGGTTTTCAGTAATATTACGCAAGCAACGGAAAGTCGAACAATGGACCCCATGACACCGTTGGCCGTAGAATATGTCCACTTGGGATTACTCGCGCAGAACCATGACAAGCTTCAGTACGCGTATTTCGGT
>CAJQNY010000245.1 GCA_905479805.1 uncultured Arenicella sp. | reverse complement strand
GCTGGTGAAGCGGTCGCTGATGGTGCTTCTGCAGCAGTAGACGCAGCAAGTGACGCAGGCTCAGCAGCAATGGATAAAGCGGGTGATATGGCTGAAGGCGCAGCGGATATGGCTAGCGATGCCGGTGAAGCGGTGATGGATAAAGCGGCCGATATGGCTGACGGTGCTGGTGATGCAGTAGATGCTGCAACTGATTCAGCTGCAGATGCTGCCACTGACGCGGTTGACGATGCAAAAGAAGCAGCAAATAACTAATTTGTTGTAAACGCATATTGCGAATGCTTTTTAACAAGTAACGTTAAATAACGTTCGCACTAGCCGCGTTCGATGATGTTTTGAGAAAGCCCTATTGGTTTACCAATAGGGCTTTTTCTTTTGACCATATAGCACCAGTGCGTGAACGCAATGCTTTAATAGAGACCTCAAGAAAGTGAGTGAAACAACTAAAAACACCGAAGTAGTCGAAAAACTTATTAGCGAGACAGCGAAGATTTCTTGGTTAGAGCTACAGCGTTTTTTCGCTCAAGGTGTCGTGCTAAATGTTGACTCTGATCTAGATCTAATTGAAATTGCTCAATGTTTAGCAGCAGATGATAGTGAACGAATAAAAGCATTGATGAACGACGACAGTATTAGTCAGCCTAGCAATGATCAAGCCCGACATTGGTACGAAACAAAGGCCGAGATGTGGTCGGTGGTTGTCGCGCCTTTCGTGTTAGTGCAGGCTATCAAAAGCTAAGGAGCTACAATGAATTCAACAATAGACATTCTTAAAAATCATCGTTCTATTCGAAAGTTTGTCGATCGTCCTCTTGAGGAGGGCATGTTAAATGAAATGATTTTTGCAGGACAATCCGCATCAACATCTAGTTTCATACAATCTTGTTCGGTGATTAGAGTTACTGAGCCAAGTGCACGAAACAAATTTGTTGCCCTAAGTGGAGGTCAGAAATATATTGAATCTGCAGCGGAGTTTTTGGTGTTTTGTGCGGATCTAGAACGTAATCGAACACGCGTATTGACTAAGGATGTCGAGGCGGATTTTTCTTGGGCAGAACAGGGGCTTGCGGCGACGGTAGACGTTGCTCTTTTCGCTCAAAATGTAGTGACTGCAGCTGAAAGTATGGGCTTAGGCTGTTGTTATATAGGTGGCATCCGCAACGACCCCGACGCTGTTGTAGAAATATTGAATTTACCAGCATTGGTGTACCCAGTCTTTGGATTATGCATCGGTTACCCTGATCAAGACCCTGATATTAAGCCACGCCTACCCACAAGCGTTGTTCTTCATCAGGGGCAATATGGTGTAAACAAAGGCTCTAGCCTTGAAATTGATACCTATGATGCTCAGATTAAATCGTATTACCACGAGAGAACGGGCGGCAAGCTTGATATTGATTGGAGTGGTCAAATGGCCAAGCAGGCCGAGTCTCAGTCTCGCCCTTTTATGCTCGAGTTTTTACGAAAACAAGGGTTCTTTCAGAAATAATAGGTAATGGGTGTATTGTAATATTGCTGTCACAGTGGGGCCTTAATATGCACGCAGTTTAAATGGTTAATACCTGGAGCATAAACAGTGAAAAAAATCCTATTAAGTCTATCCATTGCGGTATCTGTCGCAAACGTTTCAAATGTAGCGGCCCGTGATTCAATTAGTATTGTCGGCTCGTCAACCGTTTACCCCTTTGCCACAGTAGTCGCAGAGAGGTTCGGTAAATCAACTGATTTTAAAGCACCTAAAGTAGAATCTACGGGTTCTGGTGGTGGTTTGAAACTTTTTTGCAAAGGAGTGGGTGAGTCAACACCCGATATTACAAACTCGAGTAGACGTATCAAAATGAGCGAGTTTGAGCAGTGCCAAAACAATGGTGTTAAAGGTATTGTCGAAGTTCTTATCGGTTTTGATGGGATTGTCCTTGCCAATGCGAGCGTGGCCAAACAGTTTGAACTTAGTCGTAAAGATATTTATCTCGCGCTTGCGAAAATGGTTCCAAATGCACAAGGTAAGTTGATCGCGAATCCAAATAAAACATGGAAGGATGTAAACCCTGCATTGCCCGCTACCAAAATCGAAGTATTGGGCCCACCACCGACATCTGGTACTCGTGATGCATTCGTTGAGTTAGCGCTCGAAGGAGGAGCTCGCAAATTTGATGATATTGCCAAATTGAGAAAGATGACGGCGGATGATCAAGAAAGTATTGCAGTAATGGCTGACAAGCTAGGCATTGCTTCTGCGTGGAAGGGAGTTGTTGCAAAGAAAGGTGTAAAAGCTAAAGGCAAAGACCTTGTGAAAGTAATTGGTCGAAGTGTGCGCGAAGATGGTGCATATATCGAAGCTGGTGAAAATGATAATTTGATCGTAAATAAATTGACCGCTAACCCAAATGCCTTAGGGATCTTTGGTTTTAGTTTCTTAGATCAAAACTCCGATATGGTTCAGGGCTCAATTATTGATGGGAAGGAACCTACTTTTGATGCAATTGCCTCAGGTGACTACGCTGTTAGCAGACCCTTGTATTTCTACGTTAAAAAGGCACATGTTGGTACGGTGCCAGGAATCCAAGAGTTTCTGAATACTTTCGTTTCCGAAGATGCAATTGGGCCGGATGGTTATCTGGTTGATAAAGGTTTGATTCCATTAAGTGATGAACGGTATGAAGAAGTTTCATCTGGAGCAAAAAACCTCATGAGCTTAGACTTATAAGCGTAACTTCATTTGAAACGACACAATTTAGGGTTGCGCTTTAATGGTGTTTTTCTTCCTCAAGACAGGCGAGTCATTCAGACTCGCCTGTTCTTTTTTGAGTATAATTAACTTACTTACTGTGAACACATAGATGAATATGCCGACTTCAAATTTGTTGCTAGTTATAGTATTGGCCACAGCCGTGGCTTATCTGCTAGGAAGGTTACGTTCGCAACAAATAGCCAAGCCATTGGGAGGTGTGCGGCATTTAGCGACTTTGCCTAACTACTATGCTTCTTTGGTGGGATTGTGGGCTTTTATTCCAGCAATGTTGTTGGTGCTTTGTTGGACTGTTTTTGACGGAGTGATAATCAGTTCACTGGTCAAGAGCGTGTTACCCGCAGAGGCAAAAAGCCTTCCCAGCAATGAACTAAGTTTAGTTCTTAGCCAAATCACCAATACCGCTTCGGGTATAACAGACCTATCGACTTTGGGTGAAGAATATCAACCCGCCGTAAATAGGTTGCTTTTTCTCAATAATATTTCTCATAAGAGCATGCCGATATTGGCGATAGTGGTGTTGATACTAGGGTTTCTTATTGGTTATCGCGCAATCGATGCCAAACACAATGCTCGCTACGCGGTTGAACGAATATTCAATATTGGACTGTTGATATGCTCAAGTATCGCTATCTTCACAACACTTGGGATAATTTTGTCGGTCATTTTTGAGTCATTACGATTTTTCGAGAAAGTGCCGTTTTTTGATTTTGTGTTCGGAACGCACTGGAGCCCGCAAATAGCGATTAGAGCTGACCAGGAGGGTGCTTCTGGTTCGTTTGGGGTTATCCCTTTGATCGCGGGCACTATGTTGATTTCGCTGATTGCATTGTCAATTGCGGTACCTGCTGGATTGATGTCAGCTATTTATCTGTCTGAATACGCCAGCACTAGGGTGCGAAATATCGTTAAACCCATGTTGGAAATATTAGCAGGGGTGCCGACAGTGGTTTATGGATTTTTTGCGGCGCTTACTGTAGCGCCCGCGATACGTACCTACGGGGATCAATTACGCGACTGGGGCGCGAGTAACGATATTCAATGGCTGGCAAATCTAGCTGTTTCCTCGGAAAGCGCCTTAGCCGCGGGTATGGTCATGGGGATAATGATTATTCCTTTCGTGTCTTCGTTATCGGATGATGTGATTAATGCTGTTCCACAGAGTCTACGTGATGGATCTTTGGGATTAGGCTCTACCAAATCTGAGACTATCAAACGAGTTATATTTCCAGCCGCACTGCCAGGGATAGTTGGCGGCGTCCTTTTAGCGGCATCGCGAGCAATAGGCGAGACAATGATTGTTGTTATGGCCGCTGGACTGGCGGCAAACCTGACGATCAATCCTCTAGAGGCCGTAACTACTGTAACCGTTCAGATTGTCACCTTGTTAGTAGGTGATCAAGAATTTGATAGCGCCAAAACCTTGGCCGCATTTGCACTCGGGTTATTTTTGTTTGTCATTACCCTTGCACTCAATGTGATCGCACTTAAGGTAGTTAAGAAATATAGAGAGCAATATGACTGATTCTCAAGTAAACAACGTTGATAGGAAAGCCAAGTTGCTGAAGAAGCGCTATGCTGCCGAATCGCGATTCAAATGGTATGGGCGAATTTCAGTGGGTTTTGGTATTGCCTGCGTCCTATTTCTATTCACCGATATTATTTCCAAAGGAGTAGGCGCCTTTACTCAAACGTATATTAATTTTGAAATAGAGTTTGATGAGTCAGTGTTGGGAGTTGATGCAACGAGTTCTCCTGCGGAGATTAAGAGTGCAAGTTTTGGTTCGTTCTTTAAGAAACAGCTCCGCGCAGCCTATCCAGGTGCTAAAAGTCGTAAGGAAAAGTCGCAACTTTATGCAATTTTTAGTAGCGACATGCCCCTCATTTTGAGGAATATGGTGCTGGCGGACCCGACAATTTTAGGGACCCGTAAAAGCATCAGTATGATTGCTGATGATGACACTGACGTTTATTACAAACACGGTTACGGCAATGACTCGAATATAGGGCGTTTAAGTGATTTTCAGAAAATCATTGTTAATGAAATGATATCGAATGGGGCGCTTGAGAAGCGTTTTAACACCTTATTCTTTTCGAACGCAGATTCGCGTGAACCAGAATTAGCTGGAATCAAAGGTGCGCTAGTTGGTTCTTTACTAACGTTAATGGTGACTTTACTCCTGTCATTTCCCATTGCGGTAGCTACCGCAATTTACTTGGAAGAATTTGCACCGAAGAACAAGTTTACGGATTTTATTGAGGTGAATATCAATAATTTAGCGGCCGTTCCCTCAGTTATTTTTGGGTTATTAGGGTTGGCCGTCTTCATCAATTTTTTCGGGATGCCGCGGTCCGTTCCTCTTATCGGTGGTTTCGTCTTAACGTTAATGACATTGCCAACTATTATCATCTCAAGCCGCGCTGCGATAAAATCGGTCCCTCCGTCGATTCGACAAGCCGCGATGGGCATGGGGGCATCAAAGGTTCAAACAGTGATACATCATGTTCTACCGTTGGCGCTACCAGGAATGCTCACTGGTACAATCATTGGTATGGCTCAGGCTTTAGGAGAGACTGCGCCATTGCTGATGATTGGCATGGTGGCGTTTATCGTAGATGTACCAGGAGCGGTGACCGACTCTGCAACGGTATTGCCGGTACAAATATTTCTATGGTCAGATAGTCCAGAGAGAGCGTTTGTTGAAAAGACGTCCGCTGCGATTATGGTGCTATTAGCGTTCTTGATTTTGATGAATAGTCTCGCTGTTTGGCTACGCAAAAGATTGGAGCGTCGCTGGTAAACCACGGGTTGACTGAATAACAATACGCTACAATTATGAATAATGTAAAAAGCTTTAATAGCGACAAAAAAAGAGAACCAATATATGTCATCTGAAACCCTTGAAGATCGCTATCAAACTGTGGGGTCTCCATTATTGGAAGACCCCAAGATGAGGATTCGTTCGGTCGATGTCTCATATGCCAACAATCAGGCAATATTTGATGTCAATCTCGACATCGGAAAGAATCAGGTTATTTCAATGATTGGTCCTTCCGGTTGCGGTAAGTCGACATTTTTGCGGTGTCTAAATCGTATGAATGACACAATTGATATTTGTAAAGTAACCGGGCAAATACTGTTAGATGATGAGGATATCTATTCTAAGAATCTTGATGTCGTTGAGTTGCGCGCGCGCGTGGGAATGGTCTTTCAAAAGCCCAACCCCTTCCCGAAATCGATCTATGAGAATGTTGCTTATGGTGCGAGGATTCATGGTTTAACAGACAACAAAGTTCAGCTTGATGAATTGGTTGAAGGAAGCTTGATTAAGTGTGGACTGTGGAAGGAGGTTCAAGACCGTTTGGAAGAACCCGCTACTGGTTTATCGGGCGGGCAACAACAACGCTTATGCATAGCGCGGGCTATAGCGGTTAATCCTGAGGTGATCTTGATGGATGAGCCCTGTTCGGCGTTGGATCCTATTGCGACAGCGACCGTAGAGGAATTAATTAGCGAGCTGAGTGAGAATTTCACTATTGCGATTGTGACGCACTCAATGCAGCAGGCGGCACGTGTTTCGCAACGTACTGCGTATTTCCATCTTGGAAAATTAATTGAAGTTAACGATACTTCCCAGGTTTTCACAAACCCGGAACATGCGTTAACTGAAGAATATATTACCGGCCGAATCGGTTAGTTAATACTGTATTAGAGCGGTGTAATTTAGAGGCTATTAGAATGAATGATGATGTAAAAATAGGCGGACACATCTCGCGCCAATTTGACTTAGAACTGGATGAAATCCGGTCGCGCGTACTCACTATGGGAGGGCTCGTTGAAGCGCAATTGGAGAAAGCTCTGGTGGCTTTACGCGATGGTCACAGCGAAGCCGTGGCCGATGTGGCGAGCACGGACGACAAAGTTAATCAGCTTGAAATGGAAATAGATGAGGAATGCACACAAATACTAGCTCGGCGCCACCCAGCTGCCGGAGACCTTAGGTTAATTATCGCAACCTCAAAATCTGTGAGGGATCTTGAGCGGATTGGCGATGAAGCACAACGTGTGGCAAGCATGGTTGGTCATGCCTTAGATAATGATATTAAGGCAAAATACTATAAGGGTTTATTGTCTTTGGGCGAACATGTTAAGGAATTATTACATTCAACATTAGATACTTACGCGAGAATGGAAACACGAAGTGCAGTAAAAAATATTCGCATGGACAAGTCCATCGATGATGAATATGGCCGTGTCATCATCAAACTTGTCGATCGTATGAAGTCAGACCCAGATAACGTATCAGATGCTCTCGATGTGATGTGGGCAGCTCGCTCACTTGAGAGAATTGGTGACCATTGTATTAATATTTGCGAGAACGTAATCTATTTGGTTGAGGGGCGGGATGTCCGGCATACTGAGTTTGAGGAGATAAAGGAACAGCTCTCTCAGTAATGATAAAGATTTGGGTTATAATTTCTGTATGAACTTAATGTCACAGTGATTAGAAATTGGAAAAAAATTATACGCAACTCAGTATTCGGGAAATCCAAGGTGACTCAGTAGAGTCCACTTACGGTGGCGAATCAATACTTACGACCGGAGTTGTAACAGGAATATTGCGGCGCGGCTTCTTTTTGCAAACACCGAATGTCGAGTGGGATGAGGTTGGTTCAGATGGCGTCTTTGTGTTTAGCCCTGAATGGAATGCCGAAGTCGGTGTTGCTTTGGAGGTACAGGGAGAAGTTGTCAATTACCTTAAGCATGAAACCGCTAAACCGGTAACCCAAATTCACCTGGAGCAAGTGCGACCGCTTCCAGCAAGTAGCAGTAGCGGAATCCCGTTAGCTGTTAGGCCAATCGTTTTGACCAGAAAATTCCTCAATAGAGACAATTTATCTTTAGCCGATTTATTGAATTCTCTGGAAGGCATGCTTGTTTCAATTAAAGCAGGTCAAACTTTTATTTCACCGAGCAACCCGTTTGGTGATTATGTGCTTGCTCTGGATTCTCCTGATGTTGATCGTTCAGTCTTGAGGTCAGAAAATCGCGGTGTTTTAACTGATCACGAAAATCATTTGCGCTGGTTTCCTGGATTCCGTATTACAAATTATAACCATGCACAACGTTTAAATGTGGGGGCAACATTACAAGGAGATATCGTCGGCCCACTGAATTACCGAGTTGATTCATATCAAATTGTTCAGAGTGGCCCTATTAGTGTTGACCCGGCTTTTGTGAGTTTGTCCAAATCCACATTGCAATCAAGCCCAGGGTCTCTGACGATAATGACTTTGAATTGTTTTAACCTTGATCCACATATTGAGGCGGAAGAGAAGGTTATGAACCCCCGTCAGGATATAGATGATGATTGGGGTGAAGGGCGTTTTCACACCTTAGCGCAGGCGATAGCCCTGCAAGCAAACACACCGGATATAGTCGCTCTACAGGAGATTCAAGACAATGATGGTGCCGAATTAACCGATGTTGTGGATGCATCAAGAACGTATGAGTTGCTGATTCGAACAGTCGAAGAGCTAAGCGGTTTGGCGTACGCGTGGGTTGATGTTAATCCAGAACTCGGTGCTGACGGTGGGCAGCCGGGCGGAAATATACGAAATGCGTATCTTTATAACCCTAAGCGAGTAAAAATAATTCCCGAGAAAACAAAGGCATGCGGACGCGATAATCCAGCATTTGAAGGGTCCAGAAAACCATTGTTGGTCGTGTTCGAAGAGTTATCCAGCCACAAGCAATTAGCCTGTATTAATGTGCATTTGGCATCGAAGCGTCATCAGAATAGCATTTTTGCTCCTTTGAATCCCGGAGTCGATGAGAAGCTAGCAGTGAGAGTTGCACAAGCTAGCCATGTTGCCGATGAGTTGGAACTGCTACGGCAACAGAAGTTGAACTATTATGTGACTGGCGATTTTAATGATACAGAGCATAGCGAAACGTTAAAGACGTTGATTGGAAACCACAGCGCCAACCTTGTTATGAGCTTGCCTGAGGAGGAGCGCTATGATTACAACCACCGCGGTAAATTACAGGTTCTTATGCATGGGGTTATTCCGATAGATAGGCAAGATAACGCCGACTATGAAATCATTCACGGGAATGAATTGATTGGAGTAACGCCTGGTGAGGAAAGTGACAAACCCAGTGATCACGCGTATGTGATTGCCAAGCTTAAGCTTTAGAGTTTTTGAGAAGAAAACCAGCCTATGGGTTATCAATGTGACTAAAGTCAGAGCATAAGAATTCAATTTCATGCCGATGGAGACTTTCAAACTAACTATTTATCGATGCGTCGGTGAGCCGGGAAAGTGCAGTTAAACGAGCTTCCTGAGCCTAGTTTACTTTCAATCTCTAGCACGGCATCGTGTCGTTGTAACACGTGTTTCACAATCGCAAGACCTAGCCCAGTTCCACCACCATCACGAGAGCGATCATCATCGATGCGATAGAAACGTTCCGTCAACCTTGGTATCTGACTGTTTGCTATGCCAACCCCATCATCTTTTACTCTAATTGACGCTGATAAGTCGGAGTTGATCTGTGAAGCAATCTCAATGGTGCCTCGGTGTGACGTGTAATTAAGGGCATTATCGATCAAGTTTGAAAGTGCGCTATAAAGTTCACGGTGGCTTCCTTGAATGATCAGGTCTGGTGCTAATGTGATCTTGACTTCAATCTCTTGTGCCCGGATTTTGGGTTCGAGTGATTCCAAAATAGAATTGACTAGAGCATCAATAATTACCAGCTCTTGAGTTTGCTTGAATTGTGAGTCTTCAAGTTTTGATAGAAATAAAAGGTCATTTACGAGGAGCTGCATTCTGTTGCTCTGCATTGACATCTGTTCTAGAGGCATGGCAAACGAGTCAAGGGTATCAGGTTCTACAGGGGCATTGGTCTTTTCTATCATGATTTCGAGGTAACCACGCAAGACAGTGAGTGGTGTTTTTAATTCATGTGAAACATTGGCGACGAAGTCTTTGTGCATGGCGTTTATTTTGACTAGTCGGCTTACATCCCGAATTACGATCATGACTAAGTCATCAGAATAGGGAAATGATCTAATATTTAGAGTCTGCTCTCGATTTAATGGGGAAGAAAATTCAAGGCCTACTCTTGCGTCTTGATCTGGGAGCAGCGGTTGTGGTGACAGAACCTTACTAAGGGCCGGGTCACGCACCAAATCGGCAAAACGTACGTTTGCATCAGCGGGCCATCGAATGCCTAACAATTTCTCAGAGTTACGATTAGCCCATTGAATTTTTCCATATTGGTCAATGAGTACAATCGAATCTGGTAAGACTGCGGCCGCCTTTCTAAACTGAGTCAGAAAGTTCGTTATTTGTTTTTTTCGATTGCTGTTGGACTGGATGCTCTTGTTGAGCTCTCGGTGTAGTTGGTATACCTGGCCTGCGGTATCTGGCAATGGGTACTTTCTGGGGTTTTTAACCCAAAGGTAAAGTTGGTTGAGTGAGTGAACTTGCCAGGCCAGAAGGGAGATGGCGGCGATGAGCATCAACTCTAAAAGGTAGCCGAACATAAAGCCCACGAGTGCCGCGGTCGTTAGTACTGCGACTATTTTGTAAATCTCGAATCTCAATGGCTTATATTTTTAGCACAGTACAAAAGAAAGCTAGTTGTCTGATACAACAAACCGGTAGCCGATACCGCGTACGGTTGTAACATATTGGTCGCAGTTATGCGCTTCTAACACTTTGCGTAAACGGCGGATGTGGACATCAACTGTGCGGTCCCCAACGTAGACCTGCTCGCCCCAAACACTGTCCAGTAATTGGCTTCTGGTGAATGCTCGGTTCGGGTGACTGGCGAAAAAATGTAACAATCTGAATTCAGTGGGACTAAGATCAATGCTTTCAGAGTCAATTAAAACTCGATGCTGGGTAGGATCAATGGTGATTTTTCCGGCTACGATAATCTCACCTTCAATTTGATTGTCCTCCTTGCGCCTCAATACGGCCTTTACTCTAGAGATGAGCTCTCTGGTCGAAAAAGGTTTACGAACATAATCGTCGGCGCCGGCTTCAAGTCCTCGTACTAGGTCATCTTCGTCATCTTTTGCCGTTAGCATGATGATACCGGTTTTTGGCGCGATGTTTTCTCTACGTAGGCGTGCAGCAAAATCTATGCCCGTTATGCCAGGCATCATCCAATCCAATAAGACGAGATCAATGTCGCCCCGTTCAACAAGTTTTAGAGCTTCATGAGCATTGCTAGCATCGCTAACTCTAAAGCCCTCTAGTTCTAAAGCCATTCTGACCATATCGCGAATGGGAGCTTCGTCATCTACAACTAATATATGTTCGTTCATGGTGGCTCGATGGATATAAAGTTTGATTAGAACGTGTCTATATTACAACGGTGTGACAATTATAAACTATGAGGCCTCTGCGGAACTCTATTGCAAAAAGGAAAATACGGTTATTTTGCTACGGGCATTGTTCAAGTTATAAGTAATAACCTTAGTGCTGACATCGCTGAAAATTCCTGAGACGTTCGCCTTATCTCTAGCTAACTATACCGAAAGCTGGTTTTAATTGATCTTAATCAGTTTAGATATGCAGTAGAATAGGGCTGATCCAACGATTCAACTTCCCTTTTCGAACGTGTAATGAAAGACCCTAGAAAACTGCAATACAGTAATAATAAGCTCCAGAAACGTTTGCAACGGCAAGTTGCGACCGCAATCACCGATTTTAATATGATTGAGGATGGAGATCGCGTCATGGTTTGTCTATCTGGTGGAAAAGACAGCTACGCGATGCTCGATACGCTGATGAATTTGCAGAAAAGGGCGCCGATTGAATTTAGCCTAATTGCGGTTAATTTGGACCAAAAGCAGCCTGGGTTTCCGCAACACGTGTTACCCAATTATTTGTCAGGACTTGGCGTTGAATACAAAATTGTTGAGGAAGATACCTATAGCATCGTAATGGATAAGATTCCCGCTGGCAAAACGACATGCTCTTTATGTTCTAGGCTGCGTCGTGGAATTTTATACAGAACGGCGATTGAACTGAAGGCCACTAAAATAGCACTCGGTCATCACATGGACGATATGGTTGAAACACTTTTTCTAAATATGTTTCACGGAGCTAGATTGAAAAGTATGCCTCCAAAGTTGGTCAGTGATGATAAAAAAAATGTGGTGATCCGACCGTTAGCCTACTGCAAGGAATCGGATCTAGAGGCCTATAGTCAATTCCGCGACTATCCGATCATTCCCTGTAACTTATGCGGTTCTCAAGAAAACTTGCAGCGTAAAAAAATAAAAAAAATGTTAGCCGATTGGGAAAAAGAACAACCAGGGAGAGTGACTAATATTTTTAAATCTATGTCGCGAATTACGAGCTCACACTTGCTTGATAGAGACATGTTTGATTTTGCGGGATTGACTATCAATGATGCTGCGGCGCTGACTGAGTTTGATATCGCTTTCGATGAATCACCTATGGAAATCTTATTGAGTCGCAGTGAGTCTGTGGTCCAATAAATATCAAAGCGAGAATGTTATTACCCCAAACTCTCTGCAGTCTTTGTTGTGATGGATAAAAAAGGACTTAAATCTAAATTGTTGGTGTTGGAAGAAGAGGTTCAAGCGCTGATTGAGCAAGTCGAATCTGCATCAAAACCCGTGGAACTCGATCAAAGTAGCGTAGGACGGCTATCCAGAATGGATGCTATGCAAAACCAAGCTATGGCCTTAGCGAATAAAACCCGCCAAAATGAGCAGTTGCATAAAATTAGAACTGCCTTAAGGAATATAGAAAGAGATGATTTCGGGCGTTGCGTGGAATGTGATAATCACATCGCTGAGGGCCGCTTACTTCTGGACCCAACACATATTTACTGTGTTTCGTGTGCTTCAGCAATTGAGTAGTTTAGTCTTTTTCGCTGCCCCATAGTCGGTTAACCGTGTTGTCGCGCCGACAACCATTTCGGTAATATTTATAACGAATTGGGTTTTTCTTGTAGTAATCTTGATGATATTCCTCGGCATCGTAGAAAGGCTGCGCTGAAAGCACGGCGGTCACAATGTCTTCATCAAAAGGCTTATTAACACGAAGGTTCTCTAAAGACTTATTGACGATTTCTTCTTCTTGATCCGAACCATAAAAGATGGCGCTCCTGTAAGAGCTGCCCTTGTCACAGAACTGACCCTCGGGGTCAGTTGGATCAATGTGGCGCCAAAAATATTCTACCAATTCAGCGTAACTGACCACATTAGAGTCGTAACTAACCTCCACTGCTTCATAGTGGCCTGTTTCCGTGTAACTTACTTGTTTATAGTTTGCGGTATCCGCGGCGCCTCCAGTATATCCCGAGACTGCGCTGTTAACGCCCGGTAGCTTCTCAAAATCAGCTTCTATGCACCAAAAACACCCACCGGCGAATATGGCTTTTGATAAATTTCCCGTGTGAGCACTGCGTTCTGTATTCTTAGCGTTAGACGAAGCCTGAGAGGAATTTATGTTTAATCCTAGGCCGACAACAGCGGAACCTAGAAGAAGTATAAGTACAAAATGGGCAATAGATTTATTCATAGTTTGTTAATGGTTTATCAGTAGTTTTTCCAGCATATTCATCTGAAGCTAATCGCGCATTAATTTGGAGTGTCTCATTTGTTAATAAGTGAAGTTTGCAGCTATTGGCTTATTATCACTGGCTCAGTATCACTGCCTTAAAATAGACCGTGCTAGCGATCAAATCATTACTTAGGCTATTTATTTTGAAATGCGGGCTAGGGTCAATGGTAAACGATCTTGAGTGCTCGATAGGCTCGCCTCTACCAAAGTATCAAACCAGTTCAAATTGCCTATATAGGAATGATGTAATACTTGCCCACTGATTTATACTGTTTAGTGAGCAAATAATAGGTTGAAGGGTATGAAGTATCGAAGATTTTTAATATTCGCATTATTACTAATGTTTACCGCGGTCTTAATAGGGGCGTTTGGTTCTCATGCATGGAAGAGCCTGCTAATGGAAAATGGACGCTTCGATATATTTAGCACTGCGAACCGCTACCATTTTTATCATGGCCTAGGGATATTGCTTGTCATTTGTCTAGCTGATCGAGTAGATCATTCGAAAATCATTAAAAACTCCTTGCTACTGTTATCCGTTGGTGTGGTGCTTTTTAGCGGCTCACTGTATATACTTGCGCTTATCAATGTGACTTGGTTTGGGTTAGTTACGCCAATTGGTGGGCTGAGTCTATTGTTGGGATGGGGGTTGTTGTCATTGGGTATCTATAGTTCGAAGCAGAGTCACTGAATGTGATTCTCCATATAGGATGTTGGGTAAACGAACATTAGTATTGAGACTTGGGCTAAAGCCATTCATCAAAGCTTAGGCAAAGAGTAAATCTACCTTCAGATGAATGTTTAATATCTCGCTGATAGATCTAACTAATTAGAACTTAACGATGGCAAAAATAGCAAAAAACATAGATGAGGAAACATCGGTAAACAACCGGAGAGCTCTGACGATCCGGTTTTGCGTTGCGGCAGTTTTAGCGATCACGCTTGCGGTTATGTTGGTGACTGCGGCGTCATTTTGGCAGATAAAAAAATACAGCGTAAATGGAAGCTTGCAAAGATTTGAAGATACGGTGGTAAAGCCGATACTTACGCCTGAAAGAATTCAATTTGACTTCAAGCAGCCCGCGCTGCTTGCTGAAGTGTGGTCAGATATTAAAAAGGAACCTAATATCATCGAAGCAACCTTTTATGACCGCCAATTCAGAGCGCTGGTACCCAGGCCTCCTCGGAGTGTTATTACGCAAAAGGAGAGGGCGGTGGCGAATGATATTCTGGAGGGAAGAAGTAACTCTGTCGCGATAGATAAACATCGGCCTGCATTTTCTGCTCGAATGGATGATTTATTCGGTAAAGATAATCGACCAATCTCAGGGATTATCGGTCTGAAAGATAGATCAGGAACTACTCACGGATATTTGAAAGTCGTTGGTAATTACAGTTCAACTATACAGGGCGCCAAACAGGCGGCGATCAAAATATTTTGGTATAACTTAGCAGGCAGTGCCTTACTGTTTTTGGCATTGTTCTACAACTTCAGAAAGGGCCTACAAACAATTGAAACACAAGAAAAGAAGTTGAGCCAACAGATTGCGCGCCTTTCAAATTTATTGCTAATTAACAAAAACATGCAAAAAAGTATGAAAACAGCCAGTGCTAGAGCGGTGGAATTGAATGAACAATTTTTGCGCAGGGTTGGATCAGATCTCCATGATGGCCCTGCTCAATCAATTGGCTACGCTGTCCTCAGATTGGATAAGATAAGCAAGGAGGAGCAAGCTAGGGAGTTTGGCCATGATTTTCATGTTGTAAAAGAAGCGTTGAATAGCTCTTTAGATGAAATTAGAGGGATCTCTACGGGTCTTGTATTACCTGAGCTGGCGAAGATGACCCTACAGCAATCTCTAGAGCAGGTTGTAGGACGGCACGCAAGCAACTCAAATTCCATGGTTGCTCAATATTATCAGGATTTACCCGACGATATCCCCGTGCCAATTAAGATTTGTGCCTATCGCTTCATACAAGAGGGGCTTAATAACGCACATCGTCATGGACAAGCAGAAAAATGCAGAGTTAATGCGTATGTTAAGGACGGTGTGTTACATTTGACGCTGAAAGATAACGGGATAGGATTCAGAAAATCTCAGTTGCGTACTGACAGCGGCCATTTGGGTTTGATGGGTTTAAAAGACCGTATAGAGAGTTTAGGCGGAAAATTCAGTATCAATAGTGAGCTCGGGGTTGGGACTGCTATTAAAGTGTCTGTGGCCATCTATGATGAGGTGTAGTGAATTGATTCATCACAGAGTTGCCGGGAAATGCAGTAAGAGAGAAAGTAGATGTCAAATTTGATTACAATAATTGTGGTAGATGACCATCCTTTATTTAGAGAAGGAGTGGTGACGACTTTGCAGGAAAGTGGTTTCTTCGATGTGGTTGCGCAAGCCGGTACACAGGAAGATGCTATTCGTGAGGCTGAAAAGCATTTGCCCGACCTGATGCTGTTGGATGTCAGCATGCCTGGCGGAGGAATTGAAACGGCCGAAGAAATCACTAAGCGTGTGCCAGTGGTTAAAATCATTATGCTGACCGTATCGGAACAGGAAGAGGATGTCCAAGCTGCGTTGCGGGCACAGGCTAGGGGATATGTATTAAAAGGTGTTGCTTCGGATGATTTAATCTCCATTTTGCGCGATATCAATAATGGTGATTCCTATATTTCACCCAACTTAGCAGCAAACTTGTTGATGCGTGGCTCAAGTACAGTCACTGAAGCAGAGCCTAAGAAGAATTCGATCTCAATGATAGAGAACGGCAAATTTTAGAAAAACTGTCCGAAGGTATGAGTAATCGAGAGATTGCTGATGAGATATACTTGAGCGAAAAAACTGTTAAGCATTATATGACAAACATTATGCACAAGTTACATGTCAGCAATCGCGTGCAGGCCGCAATTAAGGCTTACAAGATGTCGAAAAAGCTCCCATAAATCAGTGGTTTAACAGTTTAAGTATCGACAATAAAAAGCGCCTAATTTTCTTTAGACCTTAGTCTGATTAAGAAGCTACCTAAGTATATAGTAAAGCGTAGAGCTGCAACGTAGTATGCGCCTATGGTTAGGTAGGGCTTATAAATCGGCTCCATCAAGTAAGTTTTGGGTAGGGGTTGGGAAATTCCTTTCTGATGGAGTCCGATTTATTCTAACTAAGCAAGTAGCTGTTCTGGCACTGCTGACGTTAATTCTTAAGAAGATACCGCAAACTTCCTCCCTAAGTTCTTACAGAAATCACTCTCAACTCTCATTGAAATAATAGTCTAGTAAGGTTACGGACCAAGCTTTTGCGGTTATGAACCGCTGCCTATAAGTTTCCCATAGCCTTTGCTCCGTAGGCCCATGAATTACAGACTCCATCGAGGCGCCTTAGGTTAGAGTTCCACTACAGCTGCTCCCCGAACCTGCTATACATCCAAAGCAGTGGCGATTGGTTGCAATGGTTTTTCCTACGACGCTTGATATCGGGATATCCCATAAAAACTTTGCTCCTTCGTTAGCGAAAGGGATGTCGAGCATTTGGTTGAAATCACAGTCGTAGACCCGGCCTAACCAATCCAAGTTGATGAGATGGCGGCACATCAATCCGTCAAGTGTTTCTGGATTCGCATTGTCGACCAAAAGTTCTTGATACTGAACCAACTCTCCATCTCGTTTAAGGGCATGGGCAAAACGATTAATAGGGATGTTCGTGATCGCCATTAATGTACTGAAACGAATTGAAAAATTGTCGAATAGCATTTTACGGTAATCGTTTTCTAGCTCATTCTGATCTGGTGGTAGAAACGCTCCCCCTGGGTTGTAAACAAGGTCGAGAGGAAGGTCGTCGTCGATACCGTAACCCAAAGAGTTAAGCAATTGCAGCCCAGCAATGCTTTTATCAAAAACGCCTTTGCCACGTTGTGCGTCCACATTGTCTTCGGTGTAACAAGGAAGGGAGCAGACTAATCTAACCTTGTTCTTCGCATACCATTGAGCCAGGTCTTCTTGGTCTTTTTCAAAGAGAACGGTGATATTGCAGCGCGACGTTATTTGTATACCTTCTTTTAGCAGCGCGTGACAAAACTTGCGAAAATGAGGATTAAGTTCTGGTGCCCCACCAGTAAGATCCACACTTTCGATTCTCGCCTCAATCGCCCATGCAATAATTTTTTCCATTACGTCCCACGCCATTATTTCAGTGCGTTTTGGTCCAGCATCCACGTGGCAATGATGACATGCTAAATTACACAGTTTGCCGAGATTTATTTGCAATTCCTTCGGGTGATCGTGTTTGAGTTGATAGTTTTGCGACTCTAAAAATTCATGAAAATTCGGACCCGTAGAAGGTATGAGCGTATCGCTCTCAAGTTCAACATCCTTGATTAGGTTAAATTCTATTTTGTGTTCAGTCATGGTGGCGAATGGGCGTTAATAAACGAATGATACGTAATCGATAATCAATATAGCATGGTTTCTATTAAGACCTGTCGGCGATCAGAATGCTGACATTATTGAGCTAATGGTGAGGGTTTTGGTTATATAGAAACCAGAGTGAAAATACTAGAATAGTGGAATACAGTCGTTTTTTCTTGGTGTCCAGGTGCGATTTCTCCATGACCATAGCAGCCTATGAAGGGCAGGCCCGGAAATAGTGTTTTGATTTGCTCGAAATCAAGATCTCTCCCATCATAGAATCCAGCACCTCGACTAAGGTTGTTGAAAATTAAACCGAAATCAGCTGTGGGTGTCTTGGCACTATTCATTATTTGAGCTTCCCTGAGAAATGTCTGCTCAGAAAACTCTCTGTCTCTGATACCCCAAAATAGAAAGCTATCTGGTTCAATATCATCGCTTAGATTGACAGCCCCGACCGCTTTATCGATTGAAGCAACGTGCATTACTTCGTAGTGGCCACGTTCAATCGCGGTGGTGCTATTGGATTTAGTAATTCCAACTTGAATTTGATAAGGAGGAAGTTCGTCAAGCGAGTTTAATTGTGGAAAAAAGTCCTGAAGACTCTGTAGCGCAGACTTGCCATCGAGTGATTTAAAAGAGTGATTTTGATGGCTCCCGATCCGTAATGGTGATGAGAGAGCTTTTAATCCACCTGCAATCATCGTTTTGGCGTTACTGTTTTCTGGGAATGCAGCATGAATGAATTCTTGCTCTGCAATTTTACCGCTCTGCCAGATTGAGAAAGGGCCATGCCCAAATTCATCGCTAGCAAGCACTCCAAATTGTTTCTCAGGCGCAGAACTAATTGCGATTTCAGCGGCGTTTGGAGATGTTAGGCACAACGCTAGCGGGAATTCTGAATTGAGCTGACGCGCAAGCCGGAGCGGGCTCAAGGAGTGTTCTTGGACGAAGGCCATGGCTACAGCTCCTTCGGAATCTATCACCCAGTCCTCTTCTGTTATCAGGCCAAGAGCACAGCAGCCGGTAATTTGCATTGTGCCTGCAGCTTTGGCTGCTTCTTTGATAGCACCTTCTGGGTTTTGCGCATAGCTTGCGCTGAGAAACAACAGTACGCTGCCAATTGTTTGACCCGATAACTTTGCTAATGCCTTCTCAACGGCAGTTTTGGCGTGATCATCCTTGGCGATCGCCCCAAAACTCGAACCTGTGGCAACTTTAATCTTGGCGTTTGTGTTAGTCATCAATTTGTTTGTCTTTGAACTCACAAAGATCTGAAATTAGACAAGAGCCGCATCGTGGCTTGCGTGCGATACAAGTGTAACGACCATGCAAAATGAGCCAATGGTGAGCATCCACAAGAAACTCATCAGGAATGAACTTCATTAACCCTTTTTCGACGGCGAGCACAGTTTTACCTGGGGCAATCTTAGTGCGGTTTGAAACCCGAAAAATGTGTGTGTCGACGGCCATGGTTGCATGTCCAAAGGCCGTATTGAGCACTACGTTTGCGGTCTTTCTGCCGACACCTGGAAGTGCTTCGAGTTCATCACGTGTTTGCGGGACAATGCTGTTATGCTCAGCGACTAATATCTTACAGGTGGCAATGACGTTCTTCGCTTTACTGTTATAGAGTCCGATGGTTTTAATATATTCACTTAAGCCTGCAATGCCTAATGCGTAAATGGACTCTGGTGTGTTGGCCACCGGGTACAGCTTGTCTGTGGCTTTGTTGACGCCAACATCAGTGCTCTGTGCTGACAGAATGACAGCAATTAATAGTTCAAAGTCTGAGCTAAAATTGAGTTCAGTCGTGGGTTCGGGGTTGTTCTCCCGCAGTCGAGAGAATATTTCGTAGCGTTTATCTTTGTTCATGGTTGGATGCCCAATGCTTGCTTGGTACCTGAATAATAGGCTGCTGTTAAATGGGCTATTCTTGTTTCTGTTCTTGCTTAGTTTTCATTCTAGCCATAACCGCAGCAATATCTCCCTTGATTTGATCGCTGCCTTTTTCCTTTCTAAGTTCACGCAATTTTTTTTCCGAACTTTTTTGATTACTTCGTTTTTTATCTCGCAGAATTTTAGCATTGGTTTTATTACGTGCCTGTGCAGTAGCCTGAGGGGAGTAATCAGGCCATCGCCAGCTATAATCGGAAGTCTGATCTTGGTCAATCATTTCAATACAGTCAACAGGGCAAGGCTCCAAGCAAAGCTCACAACCGGTACAATCTTGTTCGATAACACTGTGCATGAGCTTGGCGGCGCCCATGATCGCGTCGGTCGGGCAAGCTTTGATGCACATGACGCACCCAATGCAGGTGGATTCATCGATCAATGCGATCTTCTTGGGTGCTGTTATACCAAATTTTGGGTTTAGTGGTTTGCCTATTTTCCCCAATACAGCCGCGATACCACGAATGGTTATATCGCCTCCAGGAGGGCATTGGTTAATGTCAGCATTTCCATCCGCAACAGCGACTGCATAGTCGTGGCATCTAGGGAAGGTGCACTGAGTGCACTGTGTTTGAGGTAGCCAGTCGTCAATGGCAGTGATTTTTGCGTTCCGATCCATTTCTAAAACTGTATGGTGTTATTTTACTCTCATTCCGGCTGTCGCACCCTCATCTGGGCTTAGTACAAAGAGGTCGCTTCCGCCAGGCCCGGCAGCTAGTACCATTCCCTCAGACAAACCAAACCTCATCTTTCTAGGCGCTAAATTAGCCACCATGACTGTTTGTCGTCCGATTAGATCTTCAGGCGCATACGCGGACTTAATTCCAGCAAAAACATTTCGTGTTTCATCACCAATGTCCAATGTTAAGCAAAGTAGCTTGTCAGCGCCATCGACGTGCTCAGCATTGACGATTATTGCTACCCGTAAATCTATTTTTGCAAAATCATCGAAACTAATTTCATCTGCAATTGGGTCATGTGCCAAAACCTTTGCTACATCAGCCTCAGCCGTTAAAGTTTCTTTACTTTCTTCTATCATGTCGTTTATAGATTCCATCTCTATTCGGGTTAGCAAGGGTTTAAATGCGTTAATCTGATGATTCAATAGCGGCGTTTCTAAATCAGACCATTGCAAGGGTTCAACATTCAAAAATTCTTCTGCATTTTTCACTAATTGCGGTAGGACTGGCTTTAAGTAAACACACAAAGATCTAAACGCATTTAAGCCGATCGTACAAACTTCCTGAACTTTGGCTAATTGATCTTCATCTTTGATCATGACCCACGGTTTTTGTTCATCGATATACTGATTCGCGAGATCGGCCACAGCCATAATTTCGCGCATAGCTTGAGAGAATTCGCGCTGTTCATAACGTGTTGCGATACTCTCAGCGGCGATGACAAATTTATCGTGTAATGCATTGGCGTCCATCTCTATGGCGAGCCTTCCATCAAACCGTTTATTAATAAAACCTGCACAACGAGAAGCAATATTGACCATCTTTCCTACTAGGTCTGAATTAACACGTGCCACGAAATCATCTAAATTTAGGTCCATGTCGACGACGCCATCGCTTAATTTAGCGGCGAAGTAGTATCGTAAATACTCAGGGTTAAGATGTTTAAGATAAGTACGCGCGTGGATAAAAGTCCCGCGAGATTTAGACATCTTTGACCCATCAACAGTCAGGAACCCATGAACAAATACTCCGGAAGGAATTCGGTGATCGGAGGCATGCAGAAGCGCTGGCCAGAATAGGGTATGAAAGCGTACGATATCTTTGCCAATGAAATGATAGAGCTCAGTATCTGTCGCATCGCTACTCCAGTAGCTATCCCAATCTTCACCGCTTCGGTCACACAAGCGTTTGTGACTAGCCATATATCCAATGGGAGCATCTAGCCAAACATAAAAATATTTTCCGGGAGCGTTGGGTATTTCGAAACCCCAATAGGGAGCATCGCGGCTTATGTCCCAGTCGATGAGCCCACCTTCGAACCATTCACTTAATTTATTGGCTATTTCGGGTTGTAGGGCATCCGAATTCTTCCATTGTGTGAGCATCTCGTCGAACTGACTAACTTTGAAAAAAAAGTGTTCACTTTCTCGTTCAACGGGAGGCTTACCTGAAAGTACAGAATAGGCAT
>CAJQNY010000244.1 GCA_905479805.1 uncultured Arenicella sp. | reverse complement strand
GGTTTACACCGCCCTCAAAATAGAGGGCGACACTTATGCCGAGTCCGAAACACTGTCCAGCTCTGCCAGTAAAATCAGATTAACCAAGGAAATTAGTTTGATCGATTAGGATTAAATTAGCACATTCAATTACGAGCCAGGGCGTGACTATTATTCATACAACACTGATTGAACCTTTAGTTGCGGATTGAATTACATTTAGCGCATTTCTGCTCATCAATGCAATTTAACTTTGCAGAATTTGAGTAGAACGAGTGCCGGTTTGCAGCTATTCTTTTCCACTCACTTTCTTGACGCATTTACCCCTGTTTATCAGTACCAAACTCTTTGAATGCACCCAGCGTCCAAGCTCGGTAGGCTAACACCATGGTGGTGCCGCTGCGCTCTCGGTTACCAGGCTGCAAATGACGGTCTTCATAACTTAGCTTCTCAAACAATTCACCGAGTTCTAAACATTTGCGTTCGAGTTCCTTTCTAGATGCTTCGCTTAAATCGCCATTTTTCAGCACTCGCAATGCACCCGTTTCCTTGAAGTCGTGACGATAAAAATCTGGCAGCACATGCTCTTGAAAAAAGAGCTCTAAGGGCCCATCTGGCAACCAGCTGAAATTTTTGGATATCAGTGGCCTGATATTGTTGTTTGCTCTTAGTTCAATCAAGCCAAAGCCTGCGAGTATTTTAAGCCGCTCTAGAAGTTCCTCTTCAGTAATTCGTTGCGCCTCATAATATCTTCCCTAGGCCAAAAACTGGTAGCGGCATGCGCAATTGCCAATAGCTTGGGGTCTGCCACAATCTGTCTTTCTTGTGAGAGAGTCATCTTTGAGATTTTAACAACCTCTTCATTGACATTCTCAACTAGTCCGAGAAGGTCAATTTTCAAAGCGTCACAAATATCATCAAGGCGATCCAGGGAAAAGTTACCCTTGGCAAACATCTTCTTAACGGTGGATTCGGCGATGCCGAGCTTACCCGCCAGATCACCATAATTGAAGCCTTGTCGTTTGAGCTCTCGTTTGAGATTGTCGACTAAGGTCTTTGTATTACTCATTCAAAACTCCTCTGTTTTAGTCATTGTGAGCCTTTGAACGCATAGTAACAAGCTGACTTTGCTGGTTCAGCAAAAAGTAGCAATCACACTCACACAAAGGTTTAGCTTAATCTCCATGAGTGAAACTTTCAAAAGGATGACAAGCGCTTAGTTGAAAGTAAGGTAAACCAATCCAGTTGAGGTTGCCATTTCTGAATTAGTTTTACAAATAATTCAATTTTATATGTATTATCCCGCTGTCGAAATTTAATTCTTAGAAGTCACATCAATGTCTAACAAAGAAATCGTTTATTTTAATAGATCTACTCAAAGCGAGGAAACTGAACTCGTGTATGGGGATGGCGCTATTCGATTTATTTACGACAGCCCCATCGGTCAGCTACTAGCGCCCATTGTCGCTTCAAAGCCCTTAAGTCAACTGTACGGACGCTATCAGGATTGGTCGATATCGAAGAATAAAGTACCGCCTTTTGTTGACCAGTTTGATATTGATTTATCAATATATAAAGCTGGGTCAGTCGCTGCTGATAAAAAGAAAGATTCCTATAAAAATTTCAATGAGTTTTTCATACGGGAATTTGAAAACAACCAAAGGTCGTTCATTGAAGATAATGCCAAGATGCCCGCTTTCTCTGAAGCTCGGTATTTTGGTCATCAAGCAATCAACGATGATGTCCAGATCCCAGTAAAGGGCAAGCTGCTAAAAGCTCATGACTTACTCGGCGGTTCAGATTGGTCGCAATCTTTTTCAGGCGGACCTCTGCTCGTTGCGAGACTCTGCCCGGTTGACTATCATCGATACCACTACCCGCTTAACGGTAAAACACTCGATAGCTTTCAGATTCCTGGTCAATATCATTCGGTTAATCCGCTTGCCTTGAAATCTAAACCCGAAATTTTCATCATCAACGAAAGAAGAGCGTCTATCCTTGAGACTGAGCACTTTGGCAAATTGGCTTATATTGAAGTTGGTGCGGCGATGGTGGGTAAGATTATTCAAAGCCATGATGAAAGCAAAGCGCATAGTAGAGGCGATGAAAAAGGGTATTTCTTATTCGGCGGCTCAACGGTGATTTTGCTGGGCGAGAAAGGCAAATGGCACCCTTCTGAAGATATCTGTGCCAACACTCGCAAAGGCATGGAAACGTATTTGCACTTGGGTGAAGAAGTCGCTCAACTGCACGACATTTAGTTCTTTACGCTTGAGAGATCGACGAACTTTAGCCCTTCAGTTAAGTGTCGATACAGGATTGACGACACGGGTCTGGAAGAATGCACCCTGACCTTTTAAAAACACACCTAGGCGCTAACCGTAGCGCCCAGGTGTGATCGTTACTTACTCGGGACAATTAGCACTTTACCATTTCGGCCGCGTTCACCCGCTCGGGTTACGGCTTTTTTGATATCAGCCACACTGAAACGAGAATCAACATCCGCCTTCAAAGAACCGCTCGCAATCAAGGGAATGATTTCTCCAAAGGCTTTTTGTTTGGCAGCCATATCAGCTGTTTTGAACCACTTAGTTAACCAGAAACCACGTGCACGAATGTCCTTGCCTATAGTCAAACCGACATTCAATACAGGCTGCTTGCCTGAAAGTAGACCATAACTAACTATGGTGCCACCTTCGCTTAAACCCGCTGTGAGGCGAGAATAAGTCTCTCCACCAACCGCATCAACTGCTAAGACAACGGACTCGTTATTGGTGGCCTCGGCAATTTGCGCCGCGAGATCAGGGCCATCAATTAACACCACATCGCCACCCTTTGACTTTAAGTCTTCGGCTAAGCCTTCGCGACGAACCACGTTGACGGTTTTTATGCCTTGCTGGTGCGCGAGCTGAATAAGGTATCCACCAACTGCCGAATTCGCGGCGCTTTGAACTACCCAGTCGCCTTCTTTAAGGTCAGCGAATGAATTGAGCATTAGCAATGCGGTTAAGGGGTTGATCGTGGCCATTGAAAGCTGCTCTATGACCGCCATGCTGGGTTCGCCTAGATCAGATAACGGTACTAGCTTAGCAGCAGGCGCAACCAGTTCTTCAAGCCAGGTCCCCATGCCGCCAAGCAACACTAGCTGACCTTTGTTTAAGTGGGTTACGCCAGGGGAGACTTCAAGCACACGCCCCACCCCTTCGCTACCAGGCGTAGAGGGCAATACTGGGTCAGTTAAATAGTTGCCAGCAATTTGCAGCGTATTGGATGGGTGAATAGGAGCAGCGAGCACCGCTATTCTTACCTCGCCCGCTTCGAGCGGCCGCGAGACACCCTCTTTGACTTCGAGCACTTCCGCTGGGTCGCCGATACGATTTTGCTCAACATATAAAAACGTGGAATCGGCTTTATGTTCAGTTGACTCATGATGCGCAGCATTCACGGAATTGGATAACACCAATGCAAATAGAGTTAAGAGTGAAACAAGAGTAGTTTTAGTCATAGTATGGTCGTCATGATTTAGTAATTTAAAATTGGATAAATGGTGGCTTGTGTTATTTGATTCCTACTAACAGCTTAGCAGACTGGCTAATCGATTAGGGTCACCAGTGTGTCTAGCGACTTTCGTACTTTCTTCATTGGCAGCAACCAATCACCAGACGGGTCACGATAACCTAATGGCATCAGCACAACCGAACGCAAGCCTCGTTCTCTCAAGCCGAGAATGGCGTCCACAGCCGATGGGTCAAAGCCTTCCATAGGCGTGCTGTCCACTTCTTGCTCAGCCGCCGCGACTAATCCAACCCCTAATGCGATATAGGCTTGGCGTGCAGCGTGGGCGTAGTTAATCTCAGCTTCACGAGGTAGGTAACTTGTTTTAAGGTTTTCGTAATAGTCATTTGCCATCGGCAACTCACCACGGGCCTCAGTATTTATTTGAGTCACATGGTCGATACGCTCTTCCGTGTAGTTATCCCAAGCCGCAAATACTAAAAGGTGAGAACCTTCGGTTATTTGTGCCTGGCCGCCTGCGGCAATCTCTAGCTCGGATCGTTTATCTGGATTAGTCACCACAATCAATTCAAACGGCTGGGTTCCGCTAGATGTGGGTGCCAAACGAATTGCTTCAATGATCGCATCTACTTTATTTTGCGGCACTGCTTTTGCAGGATCCATCTTCTTAGTGGCATAACGCCAATTCAATTGTTCGATTAGAGATTTTTGTGTCATTTATGAGTCCTTTTATTGGTCGGGTTGTTGGTCAAATCATTGACCTTTACATAATTAGGTATACTTTTGATACTTGCACTATAATGAGAACTAAGAGCCTTCGCAAGAAGGCACAACCATGTACCCTGGTCACATAATAGGAACCACCATGATAGATTCAGAACAATGTCCAGATTGCGGCCGCATCAATGAAGTGCTTTCTCGCGTTGGAGATCGCTGGAGTGTTCTCGTGGTCATCTCACTCTCGCAATACGGAACACTGCGGTTCAACGAGCTGAAACGAAATCTAGGTATTTCGCAGCGAATGCTTAGCCTCACACTCCGAGAATTGGCCCGTGATGGCCTCGTAAAGCGAACTCACTACCCTACAATACCCCCAAAGGTTGAATACACGCTAACACCAATGGGTGAATCTTTCCGTGAACCAGTGCGAGCCTTGGGTAACTGGGCATTAGAAAACCTGGCAGCTATTGATTCGGCTCGAGAAAAATATGATGCACAGGCGGAAAAATTAAAGTCTGGATGAAAAAGCTGGTTAACCAGCTATAGGCTACCTGATATCCGGTTTCGATCAACACGGGCTAACTTAAACTGGAGTCACTGTTGATCGCACCTTATCAACTCTGAACCGAAAAACCTGATCTCTATGTTTGTGCTAGCCATCAAATTCCAGTCAAATAGAAAGCTCACCATGACTAGCGAGATTCATCTTTCTTAAGCAAATCCATCAAGCCGACAAGCGCTGCAAATAGTATGGAACCTACCGGCCAAACGATCCAAGTAAGGTGCCAGTCCATGGTCCACAAACTCCAACCTAAGAATATGGCCAGCAATAAGGGCCAATAAAATGCGCCTAATTTTTCGGCATTCCTTGCTGCTTCGCTTTTACCTGCGTCTCTATCGCCTTCACTCTCAAGCAGTTGATAGGCTTCGAACTCGGTTGATACCGGAATCACTATCGACAGACCTGCAGTAACCAATAGCAACAAAACCACCAGCATCAAAATACTCATATCTTCCCTTCCGGACAAAATCGCGACAGCTAACAAAGGAATAGCACTCCCTATGAAGAGCGCAATTCCCCAGGAAAGTTTTTTGTTATAGACCGGGTGGAACTTCTGCAATTTTTCCGCGAATACGGAATGAACACCATACTCAAACTCAAATTTATCATTTTCCATTTGCGCAATATCGGTTTGATATTGGTCAGTCCGCAAGAAAAAACTGACGCCAACGGCAACGATAATAAGAACTGCAATAATTCCCAAGGCTGCCGCCGTATTGCTTGACAGACTAGAATCCTCTGAATGCGCAATTGCTAACAGAAAGAACAGCGGGATTGGCGAACAAACACATAACGCCACCCCTTTCAGGGTTAGGCTAGCGATACCCATTTTGGTTTTAACATAGTTTAAGCCCTGCTCAAGGCTGACTTGTTTAACAACGGTTTCATCGTGGCCTTGGATAAATTCGGCCGCTTCTACTTCATCCTTAAGTAAAAAATCGGTGGTGACACCGAAGATATCGGCCATTCCCACTATCTTATTTAAATCAGGAATGCTCTGCGCACTTTCCCATTTAGAAACTGATTGCCGAGAAACGCCGGTTTTTTCAGCTAACTCTTCTTGCGACCAACCAGCCTGCTTACGCAATTTTATAATCTTATCTGCTAATATCATTCGTTGTCCTTCCTCGTTATGTACCTAGAGTGATGTAGAGCATAAGAATAAAAATTCACTTGGTTGCAAACTACCAATCAGCCTTGGAATCTTGTCAACTAACGGTTGCGTTTCGGATGAAAAATCGAAATTTCATACCAAACCTTGCGATTTTCCCTATTCCAATGACAAACTCGTTCGTCATTGGAATAATCCATAGCAACGAAGATTTCGTAGGAGCAATTTACCACAATAAGCCGGTATTTGAATGACCGAAAGGACTCTCCGCCCGGCCTCTACTCTCTCTTGCTGAGTATTCTTGGGGTGCAACTTGGGTCATTCTCTGATTTCCAACAGGCTCCACGTATCAAAAAACATAATCCTCATTATTAGAGTTACTACTAAGTACCACTCTTATCGGCAGCACCAAACTCACTCTGGTACAGTCGTGCTTCTACCCTAACTGATAAATTTGAATAATTCCAAGAATGAAAACTCATGCGCAGGCGGTGGTAATAGGTGGAGGCCTTGTAGGCTGTTCAATAATCTATCATTTGGCGAAACTAGGCTGGAAAGATGTGGTGTTGTTAGAGCGCGACGAACTTACGTCAGGGTCGACTTGGCATGCAGCAGCAAACTTACACGGCCTGCATGATCACAACAATATCTCTAAGCTCCAGTATTACA
>CAJQNY010000243.1 GCA_905479805.1 uncultured Arenicella sp. | reverse complement strand
TATTGGCATTTCGTGTTATAACTAGATAAATACAGGCTCGTAAATTGTAAGATTATAGTTACGATTACCCAACCGCAATGTTTACTATCTACTTTCAACTTAATGAAATCAATCAAGAATTACATACTTAAATTGGCGCCAGGTTTATATTTTCTGATGCGCGATATATATCAGTTTACCCCGCGCCTGGTCACTGGCGAAGTTCGAAAGATTAGGGCTGAAGCAGATGGCGTCGTCGGTTTTGATCAAGCATTTTCCTTTACGGAACGCTGGATAAAGGCTTTTCAGGTGAAATCAGAAATTGCAGGGTTGATCGACTTTATCGCTGCACAAAACCCGAAGAATTTTGTTGAGATCGGCACAGCTGATGGAGGCACTCATTTCCTAATTCGAAAACTGTGTGAATCCATTGATAAGTGTGTAGCTATTGATACTGATATTCGAAATAGGTACTTGTTAGATAGGATTACGGCAACCGCACAAAGTCATTATATAAGGGGGTTTTCAAATTCCCAAAAGGTTCAGAACGCGTTTAAGAAGATTTTTCCAAGGGAACAAATGCTTGATGTTCTCTTTATTGACGGCGACCACAGTTATGTTGGTGTAAAAGGAGATTTTGAACTTTATGCAAAGCAAGTAAAGTCGGGTGGCCTAATAATTTTCCATGATATTGTAGAGGATTGGGGTCAGAGGCACGGAAGGACCACAAATAAGTATACGGGTGGGGTTCCTAAATTTTACTCAGAAATTAAAGATCAATATGAGTACAAGGAATTTGTTGACGACCCAGATCAGGATGGTTTTGGTATAGGTGTAATTATCCAAAGATGAAGGGGTTAGAAAGCTTCGATGTCTCTGTGGTGATACCAACGTTTTGTGCAGACTACGCGCTAATAGAAGCCATAAACTCAATTCTTCGCAGTGTTGATCTGAGCGTAGAGATTGTTGTTATTGAGGATGGCTCAGAATGTCCAAGTTTAGATCTGTTGCAAAACTATTTTCCAGATTTATTAGAGTCAAGTGACAGTAGGTCCATTCGATATTACTCGCAGGTAAATTCCGGTGCCTATTTAGCGCGGCTTAATGCCATACATTATTGTAGTGGCAAATATTTGAAGTTTTTGGATCAAGATGATGAATTAATTGATGGAAGTTTGAAATCTGAGGTTGACGGATTTATTAACGACGAGGATGTGATTTTAAGCAATTGGTTTGTTCAAGAAGAGTTAGAGACTACTTCAGTAAACGGCAGCCAACTAAAACATATGCTAGCACCCATACTCAACAACGATTCGATCAACGAATTCTTGAAATTTGGTGGGGTATTCACGTCCGCGGCGCTGTATAAGACAGTATTTTTACAAGATCATCTAAAACCGGTTGAAGGTTTCGTTCCCCAAAAAGCTGATGACTGGGTGATTTTTGCACAAGTTTGTCTTGCAGGTGCTAGATATAGAACCCTTCAAGTCGACTCATATATTTGGAAGAAAAATGAAAACCAACTTTCTAGTCAACTTCGATCCAGCTTGGTGCAAGAGCATTTTGAAATATTGTCTTGGATCGAGAATGAACTAAGAAGGAATGGCCGTTTAGACGATAATCGAAAAAAGTTACTTGCGAATTATTACGCAAAACAATTACTAGAGGCCTTTAATCTAAACGGTTCCGCTTTTAGTGGCATGACTAAAAAAATCAAAGAGTTACACCCTGCATATGTTATGCAACACGGGAACGTGGTGTATAGAAGCCTATGTAATTTTTTCGGAATAACTCTGGGCGTTTGGTTCTACATCGCACTTAAAAGAAAGCTAGTGTGGTTAAAGGTTTTAACTGACAAGGTCTTTTCTTAGTTGAACGACAGTACCAATTATGATTAATGTCGGGGCTCTTACAGCAGCTCTTTCAATTGTCTCAACGATATTGTTGAGAGTGCCAGTAAAAACCCTTTGCTGAGGTGTCGTTCCTTGTTCGATAAGGGCAATGTCCATATTCTTGTCGACGCCGTGCTTTATCAACTCTTTAGCGATGATTGGTAGTCCTATTAAACCCATATATATGACAACTGTTTGGTTGGGAGTCGCTAATTGGTACCAATCGAGATCAACTGTTCCATCTTTTAGATGGCCCGTCACGAATAAACAAGACTGGGCGTGATCTCGGTGTGTGAGCGGAATTCCTGCGTAGGTTGCGCAGCCGCTCGCAGCCGTGATGCCAGGTACGACCTGGAATGGAATATTAGATTTGGAGAGGAGGTCAATTTCCTCGCCACCACGCCCAAAAATGAACGGGTCGCCACCTTTCAACCGAACCACTCTATTACCTTGCTTTGCTAGGTCAACCAATAATTGGTTAATCTTAGTTTGTTCAAGACTGTGGTCGGAGCGTTTTTTTCCAACATAAATTCTTTCAGCATCTCTTCGGCATAGGTTCAACACGTCGTCACTAACGAGTCGATCATAAAGAACTATATCGGCTTGCTGCATTAACCTTAAGGCACGAAAGGTGAGTAGGTCTGGGTCGCCCGGACCAGCGCCAATAAGCCAAACTGCCCCGGTTTCTATATATGCGTTTGGGGTGTCAATAAGCGCCTGTAGTTCTGTTTCAGCGCTCGTGATTTGACCTAGAAATATCTTTTCAGCGATGGGGCCGTGTACAATTTTTTCCCAGAATAGCCTGCGCGATTTTTCGTCGACGATCCGTGTTTTTACTTCGTCACGTATTTTTCTCATTGTTAGAGCAAGGCGACCGTAACCTGCTGGAATGAGTGATTCTAGTTTGCTCCTTAATTGACGGGCGAGTACCGGTGCGCTTCCACCAGTGGATATTGCAAGGATTACCGGTGAGCGATCGATAATCGAAGGAGTTATGAAACTGCATAATTCAGGTTGATCAACCACGTTAACGGGAATATTGAGTGCTTGTGCTCGTGCAGATACTTGCGCATTGATATTCACGTCGTTGGTGGCTGCGGTTATAAGCCGATAATTACCAATATCGCTGTCTTCATATTTCTTTCTATTGTGTTGAATATTTGGGCCAAATTCTTGTGTGATCCCCTTACAAATATCCGGAGCAATGACAGTGATTTTTGCTCCTGCTGACTGCAATAGCCTGATTTTCCTCAACGCAACTTCACCGCCACCAACCACTAAGCACGGTTGATCCTGCAACTTAACGAAAATTGGATAGTTTTCCATTCTCATATTGTAGCGTAAGAAATGATCTTTTATGTGGCATCATCTAGCACCAAAGCTAATTATTGAGTAAATGGCGCTAAGAATAATGTTGGAAGAAGAAATGAATCTATTAGTGCGTGATGCAATCAGCCGAATAGCAGTAGGGCCTAGTCGTGGTCGAGATATTTCTAGTATTGAAGCGGAACAGATAATCGGCGGAATCTTAGATAATCAGGTTGATCCGGTACAAGCGGCTGTATTTTTAATAGCACTGAGGATGAAAGGCGAGTCGATTGATGAGTTTTCTGGCCTATTCAAAGGAATGCAACTAAGAGTTCAGCAAAAGAAGGCTGATGTTGCAAAATTGTTCTATCTGGCCGATCCGTATAACGGCTATTCACGACACTATCCATGTAGTCCATTCTTGCCGGCTGTGCTGGCAGCACTGGGTCTGCCAACGGTGATGAGCGGCGTTGAATCCGTGGGACCTAAGCATGGAATTACCGCGCACAAGGTATTACGTTTAGCTGGAGTTGATGCAAACCAAAGTGTTTCTGAAGCAGTTACAAGTATAGAGAGTCACGGTTGGGCATATCTTGACCAAAGCCAGTACTTACCAGGCTTATCAAGGCTTCATAAACTTCGCGACAAAATTGTCAAGCGTACGGCAGTTACCACCTTGGAAAGAGTCTTGCAGCCCATTATCACGTCTGGGGAAACGAACCTGATTATTGGGTATGTACACAAGGCTTATCCGGAGATTTATTCTCAAATTGCAAATCAGGCGAATTACACAAGTTCATTATTAATTAAAGGCGTAGAAGGGGGCATCGTCCCTGCATTGAATAAACCGATTCGACGAATCTACCGTCGGTTTAATTCGAATAGTCGTGCTGATCCTTATGAACAAAGCCCGGAAGTACCGGAGCATTTACTAAGTAGGCAAGCTACTGTGCCCATAACAGACAAAGATAGTGAAATTGAGAGGACTGTAGAGTTAGGCTTAGACACACTTTCGGGTCGACAGGGTGTATTTCGAAAGAGTATGGTGGTCAGCGCAGCACAAATAGTAGAGGTTTACACCCCAAGCCTTAGTTTTGCAGAAGCTGTTGAAAAAGTTGAGCACTGCTTGGATAATGGGGCGGCATTAGCAAAATTTCAATCACTCGTGAAACACACTTGATTTAGGATATAGGATGACACAAACAACGGTAAGTGCAGTATCACGCGAGAATGAAACTCCGCAGGCTCGCGAAGCTCTAGAGTTTCTTACGAGCATCGTTTCCTCCGCTTGCCAGTTCAAAGCATCTGATATCCATATTAGATCAGGGCATCAAATAATGATGCGCTTAGATGGGCGCATTCGGCAAGTAAAGGGCTCGCCGGAAATGAATGATGAGATGATTGAGCGCTTAATATTTCCTTTGATGTCGAAATATCATTTGGGGCTATTCAAGGAACTTAATCAGGTCGACTTAGCGCTTAGCGATAACGAAGGGAATCGTGTTCGGGTGAATATGTTTCGACAGCTGGGCCATTTGGCAGTGGTTATGCGTGTGATAGAAAGTCATATTCCAACGCCATCGGAATTGGGCTTGCCGCCTCAAGTGGGAAAAATCTCAAAGATGCGTCAGGGTCTTGTGATCTTTTCAGGTGCGACCGGATCAGGTAAATCAACATCAATGGCATCTCTATTAAATGAAATTAATGGAGAGCGTTATCAACATATACTTACCATTGAAGACCCGGTTGAGTATATGTTTACCGAAAAACGTTGTGTTATTTCACAGCGTCAAATTGGAATTGATGTGCCCGACTTTGCGCACGCTATGCGCGCTGCTTTGCGAGAAGACCCGGATGTGATTTTAATGGGAGAAATGCGTGACCCAGAGAGTATGGAGATCGCTTTAACCGCGGCTGAAACGGGTCATTTAGTTTTTTCTACGCTTCACGCCCCCACATCTTCGGATGCGATAACACGAATGGTTTCTAGCTTTAAGGGCGAAGAACAAGCGACTATAAGAGCCAAATTAGCTCATAACCTTCGGGCTATCGTCACCCAACGTCTGATACCGAAAATTGAAGGAAGTGGGAGAACAGTAGCCTGTGAAGTCTTTACTGTGACACCTTTGGCTCGAGAATTGATTGAGGACCCTTTGCGAATTAATGAGATTAAAGATTTGATAAAAGGTGGCGATACGGTAGAAGGAATGCTGCATTTTGACCAGCATCTTGAGCAGCTCGTCAAAGATGAAATGATCAGCGATGAAGTTGCATTGACCAATGCAACGAGTGCAACTGACTTGGCACTTAGGCTCAAAGGTTTCTAATTACCCATAGTCGTAATAAGAAATTTCAGTTGCTTGTCTTTCCTAAAACCATGGCTCGCTATTTGATCGGGTAAGACTTCATTTATAATGCCGGAGCTCTGAGTGTTATAAGTCTGATACTAGGCTCAACATTTCCTCAATATGTCCTTTAACTTTAACCTTGCGGATTTCATGTACTAATTTTCCTTTGTCGTTAAACAGGAAGGTACTTCGTTCAATACCCATATATTTCCTGCCGTACATATTTTTTTCTTTGATAACATCGAAAATATTACAGAGCTCCTCATCAGGGTCGGAGATTAGATCAAACGGAAACTCATACTTATTAATGAAATTTCCATGTTTTTTAAGGCTATCTCGAGAGACCCCCAATATATGCGTATTTAGCTTTTGGAATTGTTTGTAATTGTCTCTAAATTCCTGGCCCTGCGTTGTACACCCTGGAGTGTTATCTTTCGGGTAAAAATATAAAATCAGGTTCTTACCCTTCAAGCTAGAAAATTTGAATTTTTCGTTTTGCGTCGTAGCGACAGTTAGGGCAGGGAGTTTCTCTCCAATTTTCATATTTATTTCTCTTTAAAGTATTTCTATAGATTCATTCAGTGTACATTGCACAAGATGTGATGAGCTGATCAATCGATTATACGCCAATTGTGTGATTCGGCATGAGTTCGAAGCTTTTCGTCAGGAGTAACCGCGATGGCCGTATCAACGATATCTAACAACGGAAGGTCATTTATCGAATCACTGTAAAAGTAGCTGCCCGATAGGTTTTCATTCTCATTAGTAAGCCATTCCATTAAACGTTCTACTTTGCCTTCCTTAAAACTTGGGACGCCTGTAGGTTTACCCGTATATTTGCCATTAACGCATTCGGCCAATGTGGCTATTAGTGTCTCGACACCTAACAATGTGGCAATAGGGCGGGTAATAAAGTCATTGGTTGCGGTGATAATAATAAGAGTGTCGCCATTACTCCGATGGGGCTCTAAGAGCTCAGTCTTGCCATTAATTAACATAGGCTTAATGATGTCTTCAATGAATTCTGTTCGCCATTTATAAAGCTGCTCTGGCGGATGCTGTCCCAGTGGCGCTAACTGAAATTCAAGAAACTCTTGAATATCTAAGTCTCCGTCTAAATAGTCTTGATAGTATTTTGCCTGCATTTCTTCCTGTTCTTTTACGTCCAGTACGCCTATTGCAGCGAGGAAGAGCCCCCATGAGTGGTCGCTATCGCCTGAAAGCAGCGTATTGTCTAAATCAAATAGTGCGAGAGTCATAATAGTATCTAAAGATGAGTAAAAGTTAAGGCTTGTAATAAGATGCTGCAAGTACACAGCTTCATGATTATAATGAATGCTGAAAGCATGTGCCCGAGCAATTTTGATTGATGCAAAATTTTGAACCTATTTTTTCCGACGACGGTTACCGTCCGAACGTCGGCATTGTCATATGTAATGAAGTTGGACAAGTATTCTGGGCGCGTAGGGTCAATCGCGATGGTTGGCAATTTCCTCAAGGGGGAGTTAGCAGAGACGAAGGTTTGACCGATGCGATGTATCGAGAATTACAAGAAGAGACAGGTTTGATGGAAGGGCAGGTTCGAATGGTGGCTCACACTGAAGATTGGTTGCATTACGATTTGCCACAACGTTTCCTTCGACACCAGAGACGTAAGGCGGCTAATAAGGCGTCATTCAAAGGCCAAAAGCAAATTTGGTTCTTACTTGAACTCGTTGCAGAAGAATCTGCGATAAACCTAAGCAGTGGCTTGGAAACACCGGAATTTGATGCATGGAAATGGGTTGATAAGAACTTTGCACTCGATAATATTGTAGATTTTAAACGCGGCGTATATCAAAAGGCTTTAGCGGAATTATCACAACATCTACCAAACCAACAGACTTAGTCTTGAATGCAACTATGAATTTGAATTCGGCTTTTGGAAAGTCAGTGGGTTTCTCGAAGCGAACTTTTGGGGCGCAGAAGCTTATTCTTTTATTAACACTAACCCTTCTCGGTACGAGCTCGGTGGGAGCGAATGTTCTGTCTCCTGCGAACATTGCTGAATCGCTTTCTAAACACGCACGCGAGAACCGTTTCCCGAGCCAACTTGATTTCTCAGCTGATGGCAAAGATGGGAAAATCAGAGGCCTAGTACGATATACGTTTGACCCCAAAGCTCACGATGAAATGGCTGAAGTCTATCTACGCTACCAACCTGACTACGCTTGTTTCGTAGCGTTGGACGTCGACACCGGTGCTATCCTCAATTTGACCAGCTTTATCAAAGCGAATGAAGATTGGGATAACTTAGTGATGCGTTCTGATTATCCTGCAGCATCTGTATTCAAGATGGTGACTGCGGCAGCGGGCCTAGATACTGGAAAGGTGTTACCAAGTACCGTCATTCCGTTTAATGGGAAATCGACAACTCTTTACAAGAGTCAGGTATTGAACCACAAAACGAACAAATGGACTCGGACACCGACGTTCAAAGAATCGTTTGCCAAATCGGTAAATCCTGTTTTTGGACAAATCGGTGTCTTTAAATTAGGCGCAGAAAAATTACAGGAATACGCTGAGCGATTCGGTTTTGGTCGCAGATTGAATAGCGATTTTGAATTGCCACCTAGTTTGTTGAAGTTGGACTTTGATACTCGTTGGGAAATAGCAGAAGCGGCTTCTGGGTATACCACTGATATCACACTTAGCCCGATACACGCAGCACAAATGGCCGCAACGGTGGTAAACAACGGGAGGATGATTACTCCTTACATGGTCGAATCTGTGATCGGTTTAGATGGTACAAGGTTATATCAGAAACAACGGCCTAATAATCAGACGGCTGTTATCAGCCCTGCAGCGGCGGGCCACCTCAAAAGTTTAATGAAGGAGACAACCAGAATAGGTTCAGCCAGAAAGTCGTTTTCAGGCTTGAGTCGCTATAAGGTTTACCAAGGTATGGAGATTGGAGGGAAAACGGGGTCATTAACTGGTTTTTCGCCAAAAGGCCGACACGATTGGTTTGTTGGTTATGCTGAGAAAGATGGCAAACGAATTGCTTATGCGTCTTTGATTGTCAATAAAGAAAAATGGTATGTTCGCAGTGCTTACGTTGCTAGGCAGTTCATCTATCATTACTTTTCCGAGCCCAAAGAGGAAAAGCCTGGCTTAGCAACGCGCTGAAAAAAAGCGACACGCTGAAAAAATTGTCGGAGAAGTTTTAATTGTTTGAGCGAATTCGATCGATGAGCGAGGTTGTAGACCGATCAAACTCGAAGGCTAAGGAATGCACCTGCCCACCATGTTGTTTGACAATGGCACCACCAACTATATCTGACGTCGGCCAATCACCGCCCTTTACGAGATGATCGGGTAAGATACGTTCGATTAATGATAATGGAGTATCGTCGTCAAAGCTTATGACAGCATCAACACACCCAAGGCTTGCCATGACAGCCATTCGATCTTCTAATCTATTGAGAGGGCGATCATCGCCTTTACCTTGGCGTTTCACCGATGCATCGCTGTTTAGCCCGACGATCATAGAATTTCCTAGGGCGCGTGCTTGCTCTAGATAACTTGTATGACCTCTGTGCAATATATCAAAACATCCATTGGTGAATACCAGAGGCTTAGGTAAGTTTGCGATTACTGATTCAAGTTGTGTTAGGTCAGTGATTTTTTCTGACGTATTCTTCACGTAAGGCATGGAGCGCTATAGTTTTTTATATTCAAAGACCTTCACAACCCTAGCGACACCGCGTACTGATCTAGCTAGCTCCGTTGCTCGGCTAGCTTCTTCCTCAGTGACAATGCCCATCAAGTAGACACTGCCTCTGGTCGTGATTACTTTTACCCGGTTTGCGTCGAGCCCCGTTTTAAGAACCAGTCGGCTTTTCACCTTAGTCGTAATCCAAGCATCATTGGTTCTGGCTAGAAGGGCTGTTTTACCCGTAATCGTTGTTTCGTCAACTAATTGGCGAACACCTCCAATGCTTTGAAGCTTAGCCATAATGGTTTGCTTCATGTCCTCTGAATCGATTTCGCCAGTCACGAGCAGAATCCCATTCCAAGATACAGGCTTAATATGGCTGCTTGAGCGCAACTCTTTACTAGAAACTAAGTAATTCCGAGAAGTTAGTTCAATTGTATTATCGTCGACATATTCGCCTGCGCTGCGGCGATCATGAAAAATGTCAACTGTGGCGATCGCTGCGCCTGCGACCAAGGCAGTAATACAACTGCTTAGACTTAACATCGTTACTGCGATGATAAATAACTTCCTGGGTAGACGAAATTTGCGTGGAGTATGTATTACTTCGAATAATTGGCTGCTCAGTGTGTCGCTTTTCATGTTATGCCTTTTTCAGAGTGGAGGATTTACTTATATTAATCAAGGATATAGCTATCTATGAGTTCACAAATACAATGGATGATCAATCCATGCACTTCTTGGATTCGGGCCGTAACCTGGCCTTCGACGACAATATTTAAGTCGGTCTCGGCGAGTACGCCGTTTAATTCTCCGCCACTCTTGCCGTTCAGTGCAATGCATCTAACCGATTTGTCATGTGCAACTTTGACGGCTTTGATCAAATTATCTGAATTTCCAGATGTGGTGATCACCATTAAAATATCTTCGGGTCGACCGAGCGCACTTACCTGTTTAGAAAAGACCTCGCTATAGTCGTAATCATTACCTATGGAGGTGATGGTTGACGCATCGGTCGTTAATGCAATTCCAGGTAATTCTTGACGCTCGCGTTTATACCGATTGAGTAGCTCAGAAGAAAGGTGTTGAGCATCTGCCGCAGAACCTCCATTGCCACAAATCATCAATTTGCCGCCGTTCGTAAAACTTGCGTAGATTAATTTTGCTGCTGCTTCTATTTGAGGCTCCAGCAGTCGATTGTCTAAGATGCTTTGCGCACTGTCATGAAAGTGCTGCGATATAAGAGAAATTTCAGTCATTTGAGTCATTCAGTAATTTTATTTTCTTCATTAAATGTTCAATCCCAACCTGCGAGTTTGTGATGCGATTGGTAAGAGGTGTTTTGGTTTGTATCGTCATCAATCAAAAAGCATTCTGAACCCATTGATAAGTGGGCTTGATGATTTCACCATCAATGCAAAGTATATCAAAACGACAGGGTGCATCAGTTTTTTTGTGTAATTGCAGGTATAGCTCTGCACTTCGGCGTAGTTTAAGTTGTTTGTGGTAGTTCACGCTTTCTAAAGCGCCCCCAAACTGTGGGTTACGACGATAGCGTACTTCCACAAAAACCAGATAATCTTGATCCGCCATTATCAAGTCAATTTCTCCACAGCGACAATTAAAATTTTTCTCGATAAGGTTTAGTCTTTGCTTCTTCAGGTATTTAAGAGCCATCTTTTCGGCGTGATTGCCGACTATCCCAGTTTGATTCATTGTAACGTTGACCTCCTGTTTGTCCGCTCCGTGCTCTTTCACTCAAAATACGCATGCGTTGCATGGCTCCTTGAGATAGCGGTGTTGTGCTTATGTCTGTATCAATCAAGCCTTGATTGAATTTCGCCCAAGCGGGTTGATATCTGATTTCGCCATCTTGTTGAATATTTAGACGTCCCATATTGCCATTAATAGAGAGAGATGGGTCTCCACCTAGTGCCTGCAAATCTGCGGTGAGAGAATAAGCATCTGTTCCCATGGCAAATAATCTATTTAGCTGGCCAGCGTAAGCGGAAACGTCCTTTGATCTCAATACCCATGGCATTACTGGAAATTCAGTTTGATCAAGGTCCATGTTGTTCGCTTGATCTTCTATACCGTTATAGATTGCCGAAGTGGCGATTACAGGAATTTTTGTACCGCTGAAAAAATCTATTTGTGGTCTTACTATACGCCCAGATTTAATGTCTGAAATCATAAAAATGAAATCGATGTCATTACGTCGATATGGAGCAAACTTTGGTTTAAAGCCCAAAGTGTTACTAAGTGCATTATGGCGGTATTTACTTTGGTTGATATCAAACATTTGCTTTAACTCAACAGTATGATCGAACTGTTTTGGCGAATAGAGAATGGACTTACTTAATTTCCCGCCATTGCTCAGCCATGCATCTGAGAAAGCCTGTGCGGTTCTCTTGCCCGAGTTTGTGTCAGGCGACAAGATAGCTGCGTTTATAAACCCGCGTGCCATTGCTCTGTCTGCAACCATTTGTCCTTGGCGTTCAGGACTTAATGTAAGTCGATACATCCCCTGGGACAGAGGCAGATCACCACCTAAGAGCACGGTGTTAGGGCTAGATTGAGATGCGCCATATCTCACAAGATGATTGGCGTATTCTTTACCCAAAGGGCCAATCACCGCGTCAGAGCCTTGTTGTACCGCAGCTAAATAGAATTGCTGAGCGGCTAGAGGGTCTGCGCCAATGTCATAGACCTGCAATCTAGGTCTGAAGTCAGATGTGTTGAGTGAGTGCTGATACTGAATGCCTTCTAACACGGCTTGTGCAGCCTTGGCAAAGCGCGATGAGAGAGGTAGCAAAATACTGATCGTACGAGGCGAGTTTGCATCCCAGGTGCTCTCTATTGCTTCATTTACCTGCGCTGGTTGGTCATTGTCTCTCCATTGGTCAAATTGGCGTGGAACCGAACCTTGGTTGGAGCTGACCTGTCCTTGCATACTTTGCTCAATACGATTTCTAACCGCAAAGTCACGACTGTTTTGTAAAATAAGTTCACGTTCTTCTAGCGGGATGGCATCAATCACTTGCCAAATATACCGACTTGTTTCTGTTCTTGCGGCCCCATAAAGAAGCGCCTCTCGATTGAGTAATACTGAGATTGCGGGCTCGTGGTCGTTAAGCTTTTGATAACAAAATGAGCTGAGTAACAGAGTATCTACTATTTGTTGTTTGAGGTCGGATGATGTAGCGTCTTGTAGCGCTAACACCTCACTTAGTTTATCTAAACTTGCTTGATACTGTAATTGAGAGTAATCCACATAGGCGAGCACAATTCTGTATCTCGCCCATTGCAGACGGTCTAGATCCACATTCCCGAGGTGTCTGACAGATGCTAAGGCTTCCTCGATGTCATTGGCCTGAATATAAAATTCGGCCGAGCTTAAAATATTGTCAATAGAACGTGCATCTTGCTGATTTTCGGCCTGTCGGTTAGCCTGTTGTTGATAGTATTCAGCTTGCTCCAATTGGTATCGTCGATCGATATATGGCGTTGCAGTGTCACCACTGTCTTCTTCAATGTCGTTCTCTTGATAGGTGGTGTTTGTGTTCTCAATACGCACCGATCGATCTTCGACCGTTGCAACTGGCCCGCTGGCGCAGCTAGCCAAGTAGGTCGTTGCAAGTAACAATGCAAACTTTGGGAGGTTTGATATGAGGGAGTTGTTTTGCTGCGTTTTTCTTTTTGGATGCATTTTATCTTTATTCAGATTATTCTGAGCCTACGCCACTTTTGTTCTAATTATGGTAAGTGAAGTATTCGTTTCATAGTTAGCACTATCATTTGACCCTGAGAGTATACCGATTGTTTGAACCAATACGCAAAGATGCCGATAAGGCAGGGACTCTATTTGTAGTCGCTACACCTATTGGGAACTTGGGTGATTTGTCACTGCGAGCACAAAAAGTGTTGTCTGATGTTGACCTGGTATTGGCTGAGGATACTCGCCATAGCAAACGGTTGTTCAATCATTACGGAATATCAACCAAGTTACGTTCATGTCATGAACATAATGAAATGGAATTGGTAGACTCTGTCTTCAAGTTGCTAGAATCAGGACAGGACATTGCCCTAATCAGTGATGCTGGGACCCCCCTTATTAGCGATCCTGGTTTTGTCTTGGTGAGAGCATTACGTGAACGAAATTGTTTGATTAATGCGGTGCCTGGACCGAGCTCTATCATCGCGGCACTTTCCGTTGCTGGCCTGCCGACAGATCGTTTTATTTATGAGGGTTTTTTACCATCAAAAACCGGCGCGCGAAAATTACAATTCGAGACATACGATGATGAGACTCGAACGATCGTTTTACTGGAGTCTTCACATCGTATAGTCGCTAGCTTGGAAGATATTGTGCTTGTTTTAGGTGCACAAAGACGAGTCGTGATCGCGCGCGAGTTAACTAAGAAATTTGAGACAGTGTTAGATGGGAGTGCTGCTGAGGTGTTGGCGACACTTAAACAAGACCCAGACCAAACGAAGGGTGAGTTTGTGCTGATGTTAGAAGGTAAAGCAGTCAGTGCCGACGTTACTCTTTCAGAGCTAAAACGAATTATGCAGACCTTGTTACAGGAACTCCCGTTGAAGCAAGCCAGCCATCTTGCGGCGAAGCTGACTGGCGGTCGAAAGAATGATGCTTATGACTTAGGCTTGCAAATGAAAAAGGAGCAGGGCAATAAATAGTGAAAATTAAAACTATTTTTCCCAATCGTTGTTTTTTAGTTTTCTGTATAAGGACAACGATCATGTTCTGGTGCTTAGCTATTAGTGCTTACCTGAGTGCCGTGCAGGCAGGCGATTTATTCTCCTCAAATGCATTCACTCAACGCGATTCTATCTTAGTCGTTGGCCCGGGTGATCAAGCTCTATTCAAGTGGCGAGCCGAGGAACAAATGATTCCGGCATCGCTTGCAAAACTAACCACAGCTTACATGGCTAAAGAAAAATGGGGCTGGGAGCATAAGTTTCACACGAACTTCTATGTGCTTGATAAGCAATTGTGGATAGAAGGGAGGGGCGACCCTTACCTGATTTCTGAAGAATTAGATATCATTGCGGAACAGTTGGTTTCCAAGCTACCGAGCGATATCAATTCTATAAATTTAGATGCAAATTATTTTGCTGATGAGCCAGTGCCAGGTCGCACTAAAGTCTCTGACCCTTACAATGCTCCTTTGTCCGCTATTTCTACTAATTTTAATACGGCTAAGGTCAAACCAGCCCAGAATGATTGGGTAAGCGCTGAGCCTCAAACTCCAATTACCATGACGGTTAAGCAGGTTATGGCAAGGCTCCCAAATAATTCGAATGCGGGTATTACTCGGATTAATCTTATTAATAGTCAATTTGCTCAGTCACATTTTGCCGAGATATTGTTGACCAAGCTTCGCCAAGCGGGAGCTCGAGGTCAAAAAGACTTGAACTCTAAGATAGCTGTGCACGTAAATCAGTCGCTTCCGACGGGGGCGAAATTATTGTATAGGTATGAAAACTCACATAACTTAAAAGAAGTCGTACGAGGAACGTTAGAATATTCCAATAATTTTATCGCTAATCAATTGTTTTTGTTGTTAGGCGATGATGGGACTGGCACGCCTTTGAATTTCAACAAAGCATCAGAGTTTGCTGCGGCAAGTTTGCGTGAGAAATTGGCTTGGTCAGATTTTAACACGAGCGAAGGGTCTGGCCTGTCTCGTGAAAACCGTTTATCAGCAAGTCAGGTAAGCCAGCTATTATTTGAATTGCAACCTCAATACAGTCTCTTTAAGCGGTATCCGATAAAAACAAATTCGTCTTCTACGCAACGCAAAGTTTCAGCGTACGCAAAATCGGGCACATTGGACGGTGTGCATAATCTGGCGGGATATTTCATTGTTGGGCGTGAGTATTATCGATTTGTCTTTATGTTTAATCGCAAAATGCCCTATCGGTATCGTGAGTCCCTTCTGCAAGAATTAGCGGAATTCATTTTGCAAGACAAGGAATTATAGTTCGATGCGCGGCAGCCAGAATTCTGTTCCATTGGAGTCGGTTAGTTGGCGTAGTTTACGCGACCTAATACCTCATTTAGCGGCGTTCAAAGGGCGAATTGCTTTAGCATTGGTCTGTTTGATAGGAGCTAAAGTAGCGGCGGTTGGGCTGCCTTTTCTATTAAAAAGAGTCGTCGACTCACTTAATACTGAGGACATACAAACTCATTTAGTCGTTGTGCCAATAACGCTAGTGGTCGCGTACGGATTGGTGCGATTTGCGAATGTATTGTTCGGCGAGTTGAGGGACACCGTTTTTGGAAGAGTTACCGAGGGTGCAATGCGTCGAGTTGGACACCAAGTGTTTAAACATTTGCACTCTCTCGATTTAGCCTATCACCTTGATCGTCGAACCGGAGGGCTATCCCGCGATATTGAAAGAGGGGTTAATGGTATTAGTTTCCTCATGCGATTTATGGTCTTTAACATTGTCCCAACCTTCTTAGAGATTGGCATGATTATTGCGTTGTTATTATGGAATTACAGCGCCTGGTTTGCTCTGATAGTCACTCTTTCCGTGGTGGCATATATTGGATTTTCTGTGGTAGCCACCGAGTGGCGTACTAATTTTATTCGTCAAATGAATCAAGCTGAATCCAAGAGCAGTGCGCGTTCAGTGGATAGTTTGCTGAACTTTGAGACAGTGAAATATTTTAATAACGAAGCCTATGAGGCTGATCTTTATGATCGAAACCTAAAAGAGTGGGAGCAAGCTCGGCGAAGCAATCGTCTAACCTTGTTCGGTTTAAATACGGGTCAATCATTAATCATTGCTTTGGCGATGACGTCTGCGATGTTGCTAGCCGGGTTTCGTGTGGCGAGTGGTGCAATGACTATCGGTGATTTTGTGTTAATCAATGCGTTGATGATTCAAATATTCGTGCCGCTCAATTTTTTAGGATTTGTGTACCGTGAAATGAAAGGTTCAATGGCGAACATTGATGCTATGTTTTCTTTGTTGAGAGTGGAGTCGTCCGTCAATGATGAGTTGGGTGCTGGGGACTTAAGTATTGAAGCTGGCAATGTGAGATTTCAGAATGTTCAATTTTCCTACCAGTCTGAACGCCAGATCCTTGATGATGTTACTTTTACTGTCGAGCCAAAACAAAAAGTAGCGATCGTAGGGAGTAGTGGCTCAGGGAAATCAACCATCATGAAACTGCTTTTCCGTTTCTATGATGTTGGTGAAGGCAGTATCACTATTGATGGACAGGATATCCGGAGTGTTAAACAGCATAGTTTACGCAAGGCGATTGGCGTCGTGCCCCAAGATACCGTGTTATTTAACGCGAGTATTTTCGATAATATTAACTACGGTAACGTGGATGCATCGGAGGAAGAAGTTCGCGAGGCAATCCGCTTGGCTTATTTGGATGATTTCATTAATGACCTCCCTGATGGCGTTAACACGGAAGTTGGCGAACGCGGATTGAAATTATCAGGAGGCGAGAAACAACGAGTCGCGATAGCGCGAGCTATTTTAAAAAAACCAGCGATCATGATTTTTGACGAAGCAACATCATCTTTGGATAGTCGCGCAGAGCAGAGAATATTGACCGCGATGGACAGTGTTCGAGGAGATTACACCAGCATCGTAATAGCTCATCGTTTGTCTACGGTGATAGATTCCGATTTGATTGTGGTATTGGATCGTGGTCGTATTGTGGAGCAAGGAACTCATGACGACCTCCTTTCTAAAGCGGGGCACTATGCTTCTTTGTGGGAAATTCAACATACCCGTCCCGACTGAAAACGCGCAAAGCTGACAGCCACTATAAAATAAGGTTCTTATTGAATAAGCCTCTTCTTGTTGCAGGCATTATAGTCTTGCCGTGTCAGGTCTGGTATTCTCGTTTGCCCCAATTTGCATCACTTGGCCCATTAAAAAAACATGAGTTCACTGATTTACTCGCTTGTAAAACCCATTCTGTTCACCTTGAACCCTGAGCAGGCCCATGATCTTACCCTAAATAAGTTGCACCTGGCATCAAAGTATCCGCCTCTTCTATTGCCACTCGAGAAGATGTACGGGGCAAGCGTACCCAAGCTACCGGTAAAGTGTATGGGGATCGAGTTTGATAACCCTGTCGGTTTAGCCGCTGGTTTAGACAAAGATGCTCGAGCCTTGCCGGCTTTTTCAGCCTTGGGTTTTTCTGGTGTAGAGCTAGGCACAGTGACGCCTAAACCTCAGCCGGGCAATGAAAAGCCTAGAATGTTTCGCTTATTAGAAGATCAAGGTTTGATTAATCGAATGGGTTTCAATAGTGCTGGTGTAGATGTTTTCTTGAGTAATTTGAGTGCATTGAAGAAGAATGACCGAAATGGCGCTGTCGTTGGAATCAATATTGGCAAAAACGCTGCAACTTCGATTGAAGATGCGCATTATGATTATGTTTCAGCACTGCATCGTGTTTATAGCCAAGCCGACTACATTACAGTTAATATTTCATCACCGAACACCAAATCTTTACGTGACCTACAGAATGAAAACTTTCTTGATAAGCTTCTTCTGCAAATAAAGACAGCGCAACGGAAGTGTGGAAAAGTTCATAAGCGCTATGTCCCGATTGCCCTAAAAGTGGCGCCTGATTTACAGGAAGATGAAATTGAAACCATCGCTGAGTTGGTTTTAAGTCATCAATTTGATGCGATCATCGCCACCAATACCACCATTGCCCGACCCGATAGCTTGAAAAGTAAATATGCTCATGAGGGTGGCGGATTGAGCGGAAGCCCTGTAAAGGACTTGTCCACTGAATGCATACGCCAGTTTTACGGTCGACTAAAAGGGCGCGTTGAGATAATCGGAGTGGGTGGTATTGCCAATGCCGAGGATGCGTGGGAAAAGCTACTGGCGGGCGCTGACTTTCTACAAATATACAGTTTATTTATTTATCAGGGGCCATCGATGGTCGGTGAGATTGTACAGGGGATTAGTAACAAAGTGACCGAGCATGGTTTTGATTCTTTGGCTGAGGCTATGGAGCATTTGCGGGACAAAGTTTAATAGATTTCGGGTGATTCCTGGGCGTATATCACTTGTTTAGTATCGGGCCCAAAAGCCAATCACAATTACTGTTCGAATAGCGGCCTTTAGTGCTTGTTGCTTTGCATTCAAGGCGTTAGACTAGCCGCGAGCTGACTGGGCAGTCGCCGTCTTGCCGTAATTTTACGTTAAAGAGGGAGGAAAGTCCGGGCTCCATAGGGTAGAGTGCCAGATAACATCTGGGCGG
>CAJQNY010000242.1 GCA_905479805.1 uncultured Arenicella sp. | reverse complement strand
AAAGCTTGAGGATTTACCTCCGGTACGATCAATGGTTTATCATCGTCATAACGAAATTCAGACGTATTATCAATAACGACACAACCCTGCTCAGCCGCCTTGGGTGCATACTCAGCTGATACACTCCCACCTGCAGAAAACAGCGCAATTTGCGCTTTACTAAAGTCAAAATTGGCAAGATTCTCAACACGAACACTTTTACCATCAAACTTCATGGCGCCACCCGCAGACCGTTCACTTGCCAACAAGTAAATTTTGCCAATAGGAAACTTTCGTTCGGCCAACACTTCTAAAATTGTTTCGCCAACTGCGCCAGTAGCGCCCACTATCGCAACATCATATGTGCGACCTTCTTTCGATCCAGCCATTTTTTTATGTTCCCAAGAAGCCTATTTCAAGCCCATGTTCGTCTAACATTATCGTAAGACCATACCACTAGAACGGTATAGCAAAAATTGTCTATACTAGTTACTGGACAGATGTTTCACCAAAGTAAGTAGTACAGTTATATTCTTTGTATAAGTGGTTTTAAAAAATCATTGTTCAGAATGTAGATTAGCTACAATTGAACTCCCCTGTTTGAAAGCGGGGAGATGATATCAAACCTCGTTGTTTGAGAAAAAAACAACGACGGAATTTTAACATAGAGCAAATATCAGATTAACCAGTTTCACTGCTAAATACTAAATAGAGGACGATAGTTTTTGTGAATTCCACCGATTACAACACCGCAGACTCTGACCTTCCGAGATTCAGCGATTTTTGGGAAGGTGTTGCGCATGATTTGGGGAATTCCAGATTGCGCATATACAAACAGGCCAATTGCATTAAGAGTTTTATTGACGCTAACGCTGGCACTCCAGAATATTTGAAGTCCGCCATTAGGTGTTCATTTAAGCTGAGTAATTGTAAAAATCTATCCTCGCCTATTTCTCTGGAGGCCGTATTTGATATCTTAGGAGAAACGGCTTACACACTCCAAGGTCAGAAAGCTGATGATTTGCTAGATATAGAATTACTAGAAGAGATCGCATGGATCATTTCCAATCGCTACAAGACGCAGCTTCAAATCTTTACTGATGATTCTCAGCACGAGCAAGCTGAAAACTCGAACACAAGAATCCTTTCTTTTCCTAAATACAGACTACGTAAGGCTAACTCCGTTATTTGAACAATACTGCGGCTAAGCCAATCAACTCTCAAGAATTGCCAGCAACGCTGCCTCATCCAGAGTTGGCACATTTAATGTCGCTGCTTTCACGGCCTTGCTGCCCGCGTCATGGCCAACAACCACGAAACTGGTATTCTTAGAAACACTGCCTGTCACTTTTGCACCCAATGCTTGCAATTGCTTTTTTGCTTCACCACGAGCCATCGAATCAAGCGAACCTGTCAATACGAATATCTTTCCCACAAGCGGTAAATCTTGATCATCCTTATAAACCACACTAACCGGTGTGTAGCTCACACCTAAATCAAAAAGCGACTCTATAACCGCAAGGTTATTTTGATCTGCGAAGAAGCCGACAATCGCATTGGCAACAATAGGGCCGATATCGGGGAGTGCCTCGAGTGTTTCGACATTGCTGCCAATCACCGCATCGATACTCCCAAAACTGGTGGCTAATTGCTCAGCGGTGGTTTCACCGACTTGTGAAATCCCCAAGGCATATAGCAATCGCGCCAGCTCTGTTTGCTTGCTGGCGTTAATGGATGCCAATAATTTTTCGCTGGATTTCTCAGCAAAACCTTCAAGCTGTAAAATTTGTTCTTGATCTAACTTATAAATATCAGCCACGTTCGCAATCATTTTTTGATCAACCAACATGTCAACGATACGATCTCCCATGCCGTCGATATCCATCGCCTTCCTTGAAACAAAGTGCTTAATAGCTTGCTTGCGCTGCGCTGCGCAAATAAGCCCACCAGTACACCTTGCAATGACGCCATCGCCTTCGACGGCTATCACAGAAGAGCAGACTGGGCATTCGGTTGGAAAATCATAGGCTATTGAGTTCGACTGACGCTTCTCTTCAACTACCGAGACTATTTGCGGTATTACGTCCCCTGCCCGACGCACCACCACGGTATCTCCAACCCGAACACCTAGTCTCTGAATCTCAGAGTGGTTATGCAAAGTAACATTTGAAACTGTGACGCCACCAACAAATACCGGCTCAAGTCTTGCAACCGGTGTTATGGCACCAGTTCTACCCACCTGCACATCGATCTCATTAACCGTCGTCGTCAACTCTTGTGCGGGAAACTTATGCGCCAATGCCCACCTGGGAGCCTTGGCAATAAATCCAGCTTGCTGCTGCAATGCCAGATCATCAAGCTTGTATACAATGCCGTCGATTTCATAATCTAATTTGGCACGCAGCTCACTTAGCTTAGAAAAATAACCTAAACAACCGGACGCACCTCGCACTTGTTCAATAATTGGGCAAACTGGAAACCCAAACTGCTTAAGGCGCTGTAACATTTCAAAATGAGAGCTCGAAAAATCTGGGTCATCAATGACTCCAACAGCATAGATGAAAATTGAAAGAGGACGCTGCGCTGTTAATCTAGAATCCAATTGGCGTAAGCTACCTGCCGCGGCATTACGAGGATTAACAAACGCCTTCTTATCTTTCTCCTCCTGGTCTTGATTGAGTTTTGCAAACCCTGCATGCGACATAAAGACTTCGCCCCGAACTTCAAGTCTACGCGGCGCACCACTCGGTAAACTTAAGGGAATAGATCTAATAGTTCGAACGTTCTCTGTAACGTCTTCACCGACCTTGCCATCACCTCTGGTCGCTGCATGTTTTAACCGTCCTTCCTCATAGAAGATACTCACCGCCAAGCCATCCAACTTGGGCTCTGCGACATAGTCAAATATTTGCGACTCGTCTAATTCGAGCTGTTTGTGCAAGCGTTTATCGAAGTTTTCTATATCTTCATCGCTGAACCCATTACTCAATGACCTCATGGGCAATTCATGCGTTACCTGGCTGAACTGGCTCAACGGTAAAGAACCTACACGTTGGGTAGGAGAGTCTTCGTTACGTAACTCAGGGTATTCTAATTCAATCTCCTGAAGTTCAAGCATGAGCCTATCGTACTCTGCGTCACTGACCACTGGAGCATCTAGACTGTGATAGCGATGATTGTGAGCGTTCAATTCGTCTACGAGCTTTTGATAGCGCAGTAAAGTGTTAGACCCTGGTACCATAATTTACTGAAATGATTTGAGTGTTTTAAGCATAAGGTTTGAAGATAACTCAAGCATAAAAGAATTTTGACTGAACCTTTACAAATTGAGTTGGAAACGCGGTCAATCAGCAGCTCAATTAAAACAGCTTTTTGCTGACAGCGTCCCCAGGAATAAGCCCATCTTGTTGCATGCTATAGGCAATATCCGATATCTGTTGCATCAAAATAGTATAGGAACGCTGCGTCATTACCTTGCCGTTCTTGTCGACGACTTTGCCGTCGAGCCAAGTGGCCAAATTATTAGCATCCTTAACCATTTCTTGGAAAACCCTATCAGGTTCAGGGGTTGCTGGAACATTCATATATATGACTAAGTCATGCACCGGCGTAATCGCTCCGCTGGTAATCCCAAAATGCCCCGAACCATCTGTACATGCCAAGCGGTATAAACTAAGCAGGCTATGCTTTTGCCCCTTCGTTTTAACAAAGATGCCATTCTTATCGGTAGACATCATTAAATCCCGTGCACAACTTTCGATATCAGCCATGCGAAACCCAGCTTTAGCGCGAGGCACAACATTCAGCACCGCCATCGAGTCATAACGCCGCCCTATTTGATCCAATATCTGCGCTTGCTTCATAGCGTCATCGATATCCATTGAGAACTCGAAGGGAGCATCAAACTTATTAGAGAACTCCAAAGCCATTTGCTGGAAATCATGGAGCTCTTTCTTGGACATTGCCCCTTCTCGATCAGCTAACTGTATCGCAACCCCTAATTCAACAAATCTTGCCGATGGCAGTTCGAATTCGATATCACGCCACAGGTCTGTTAGCTGGTTCAAGCCGTAGATATGTACTTTACGATGAAATTTAAAGTCGTGATCTCGAAATAACGTCAGTAAATTTTGCTGCTCAATTGGGTCTGGGTTTTTAACACGAGCAACCAACTCAGTCACAATCGACGACGATGCATCAGTTTTGGGTGGACCAGACACAACGGGCTCATCGCGCTTCCGATCACTCAGATTGACCGGCTCTGAACCGCTAGCGCCAGTTTGTTCTGCAGGACTATCAGTGATTTCAACAGGCGTACTTAGGCTTGGCGCAGTTGTGTTCACTTCGCGTACAGGCTCTCCAGCGGGCGGAACTGAGGGCGCTTTTTTAACTCCGCTTGTGACGCTTTTATCACCTTGGCTTTCCGCTATCGAACCTTTCGCTTCAAGCACACTCTTATTTATTTTCGCATCAAGGCTGCTTGAATCGGCATCCTTTTGAGGTTTCTTACTACCTTCTAGTTCAGCAAAAAGAGGGTCAACATACTCTTTTTTTTTGGGTTGTTCTAACTCTCGTTGCTGCCAATATGAATACAACACAATTGCCAAAAACAACAAAAGAGCAATCGACAAAAAAAGTATATAAAGCTCACTCACAATCTAATTGCTCTAGTTGAGG
>CAJQNY010000241.1 GCA_905479805.1 uncultured Arenicella sp. | reverse complement strand
GATAAGCATTCTGAAAACTACAACACTCTGATGCGACAATTGAACCCAGAGTCACGGGTGAACATATTTCAGGTTACAGAATTCGACGTTTCCAACATGCTTAGAATCAAGGCTAAAATTGACGATGGCGAATGGATCTTTATAGCGGGTGATCGTTCTCCTCCATCCGGGTCTAGTCGTACCGTAGCGGTTGAATTTATGGATCGAACAGCCTATATGCCGATTGGACCCTATATGCTGGCCCACGCATTGGCGTGCCCGGTAGATCTGTTATTCACTTATTGTGATTACACGGCGACGGACAAAAGTATCAAAGTTGAATTAAAGCCTTTCGCCGATCAAATTAAATTGGAGCGTAAAGAACGCCAACAACAGTTAGGCCGGTACGCGCAAGCGTATGCTGCTACTTTAGAAAGGCACTGCGCTGACGCGCCATATCAATGGTTCAATTTTTACGATTTCTGGGCCAAACATGATTGAATCAAAACATGATCTAAGCCGATTCGATTCAGAGATTTTCGAACTGATACCGCATAGGCCGCCGATGTTATTAATAAACCGCATACAATCACTTAGCGAAGATGCATCAGGCGCGATCGTAACCATTGATTCATTAGCCCCGTTTTATCAGGAAAATGGCATCCCCAGTTGGATAGGTCTTGAATACATGGGTCAAACTGCTGCATTAATTGCTGGCTATCAATTGCAACAGGGCTTAGTTAGCCCTCACCTTGGACTATTGTTAGGAACACGACGCTACCGAAGCGAGGTAGAATACTTTAGAGCACCTAGCGAATTGTTGGTTAGCTGCAAACAAGCGGCCTTGGTTGGCGAAAGCCTAGCAAACTTTGATTGTACTATTCAGGATAAAGCCACTATGCAAGCGCTTGCCAAAGCCAGCCTGTCGGTCTTTCGTAAGCCACAATAGATTTCTAGAACTAACTGACCATGAATAAAGACCTCAACAAACGCCGTGTCGTAGTCACTGGAGCCGGTAATATTTCTGCCCTAGGCAATGATTGGACGACCGTCAAAGATAGCTTTCTAAGCTTGAAAAATGCGGTTCGTTATATGCCTGAATGGGATCAATATCCCGATCTAAAAACACGACTAGCTGCACCCATTGACGATTTCGAATTACCCGCTAGTTACCGAGCAAAACAAAAACGCAGCATGGGCCGAGTTGGTCAAATGGCCGTATTGGCAACGCAGTATGCGCTTGAAGAAGCGGGTCTGTTAAACGACGAGATTTTGAAGAGCGGACGAACTGGCGTGAGTTACGGGTCAGCCACCGGAAGTAGCGCAGCCGCTCTTGAATTTTTTGGTCTTTTAGAAGATCAATCAATGTCTCGAATCAATACGACCACCTACATTCGCATGATGAGCCATACAGCGGCGGTTAATATCGGCGTTATATTCGGCACTCAGGGTCGAATGTATACGACATCCAGCGCCTGTACGGCAGGCAGCCAAGGCATAGGTTATGCGTTTGAGGCTATCCGTTACGGCCAACAAGATGTCATGATCGCCGGTGGGGCTGAAGAGCTGTGTCCGACTCAAGCCGCTGTGTTCGACACTATATTGGCCGCTAGTTTGCGCGATGAATTACCCAATTCCTCACCTCGTCCTTTTGACCAAGACCGCGATGGATTGGTCCTAGGTGAAGGAGCCACTACACTAATTCTTGAGGACTACGAGCGCGCAAAGAATCGCGGTGCACATATCCTCGCTGAAATTATCGGCTATGGAACCAATACCGATGGTGGACACATGATCCGCCCTAGGCAATCTACAATGGAAACCGTAATGCATCTTAGCCTTGCCGATGCCGGCATTAATAAGGATGAAATTGATTACGTATCAGCACACGGCACCGCCACTGAACATGGCGATATCTTTGAATCCCAAGCCACTTATAATATCTTGGGTAGGAAACCGATTAGCTCACTTAAGAGCTATACCGGACATAGTCTTGGCGCCTGTGGTGCATTTGAACTTTGGAGCAGTATTAAAATGATGCACGAAGGCTGGTTCGCACCGACGCTAAATCTCGATAACCTCGACCCTGGGTGTGCTGACTTAGATTTCATTCGCGGTGAAATTAGAGAGCTCGATGCTGACATGATCATGAGTAATAATTTTGCCTTTGGCGGGATAAATACATCGTTGATTGTCAGCAAAAACGTAGATTAGTGACCGCATTCTCCTTGCGCCAAATTCCCTCTCTGCATTAATATTAGTCTTCGCTTAGCGAATATTATTTTTGTTAGCCCGAATAATTTAATTTTAAAGGATTGTCTATGTCAAAGCGGTTTATAGGAAAAAATTCAGGAACAATAATTAGAAACACGTTGATGTTATTTCTCTTAGCATCCTTTCATTCAGCCCATGCAGCACAGTCTGATATTCAAGCCGAATTGAAATCCTATTCCAATGTGTTTACTCAAGGTAGCTTTGCTGAACAACGAAGAGCGATCAGCCCCCTTGAATGGTCGGGTATTTCTGACCCGGCCTTGTACGACATTATTTCTAAAAATTTATCTGAAAAAGCAGCTCAGGATAACAAGCCCGCGCGCGAAGAGGCCTCATGGTATGCCAAAGCACTCGCTCTTTCTGGAAATGAAAAGTATCGCAGCCAGCTAACCTCAGTTGCTACTGGTGCTGACTCAAAGAAATTGCGGAAACATGCCAACAAAGCACTAGAGCGGCTTGATCTCTATGCCGTTTGGAATCCAATAATTTCAAGAGGCCTAATTAATGCGCCAAAAGGGGAATTGGCTGAAAGCAGAGTCAAAAATATGCTCCGTGCCGATAATGCACACGTAATCCGCCTCGGAGCGAAAAGAGTCCACCATGCCCACTCCGATAATAATGAATTGGTGCAATTGGCTAATGAAAGGTTGTTAAGTGATTATCAAACTACAGACGGCGATGGGATCAAAGTCGATGCGATGGCGTGGTTGATTAAGGCATTGGCGAAATCTGGCGACATAAATCACAAGTCGACCTTAGAACAAATCGCCGAAACGGCTAACAACAAAAAATTGAAAAAATACGCCAAGAAATATCTTGGCCATTTCTCAGGATAGAACCATGAAAACCTTACTTACTATTATCTTTACTTCATTTCTTCTAACGTCACTGTCTGCGCATGCTCGCAATGAGTACAAAGAATTTTCTATTGCTGATCTAAAGGCTTTGGAGTCTTACCAAAACCGTGTCGGAAATGAGGTGAAATTCTATTTTGGCGCTACTAGCCAAGTAAAAATACGCAAGAAATTTGGCGAGTGGCCTTCGCTAAAGAAAACTAACGCTTTCAATAAAACGGATGAATTTGCCTGTCAGTGGGCAATGATGTCAGCTCTTATATCTCTAAAAAAAAGAGCACTAAGGGAAGGCGGCAATGCCGTATTCATTCAAACAAACAATGATCATCGCGCTAAAACAAACCCCAAAATGTTTGAGTGTGAAGTAGGAAACATTATTGCTAGTGTTGCGGTGATCGGCAAAGTTGTAAAAATATAGCAGCTGCTCGTATTAGGCCTTTGATATCGCAGTATAGTACCTTGATCTATATACCTTTCGATGGTGCATCCTTTATGGCATAGGCTGCCAGTAACGTTTCGTCTGTGGTCAAATGTTTGCAGGTCTGAGACAAGGCCACCTTATTAAACTTAGATCGGGTGCCTGCTCCCGAGATCAGTCTGGATATAACATTACTGATTATTGGTTCGGCTAATTTACCAAATGAGAGCTTTCGATTACTCGCATGAATCTCGGTGTGCATTTCTCCCAAGCTTAGTATGCGACCATCATAAAAGTACTCGATAAGACTTCTCCAGGCGTTATGCCAATCGAGCATTTCCTGGTAATAAAGATCAAGCTGTTGTGTTCTCTTCGCTGCTGATAGGGTTTTCGGTTTGAAAATCAACTCGTCCAAAAGAGACGCCGATTCCAGCGTAAGGAATACGCCAGGCGATAGCATAGGATCTACAAAGCCAAGAGCATCACCCAGCAACACCCAGCCGTTCCCGTGAGCCTTCTGGGAAACGAGTTGATAATTTGAATAGGTGTTTACGTCGGTGACTCTTTGATAACCCGATTTAAGCAAGACAGGGTTTTGGGCCATGACGTTGTCCAAGCGCTCAGCGGCTGTACTGCCATATTTGTCCGCGCTTTTGCTGCTAAACACGACCCCTACAGAGGTACAATCTTTCAATGGGATTTGCCACGACCACCCACACTCAAGCACCGAAATCACAATCTGCCCTTCAAATGCTGAATCACTCGGGTAGTTTTTGAAGTGAGCAAAATG
>CAJQNY010000240.1 GCA_905479805.1 uncultured Arenicella sp. | reverse complement strand
CGTCGGGCAAGCTTTAGAGCGTGATGATCATTCTGGGCGTAATGATCAGCCACTCCAGATTCGCGGCAATGTACATCGGCGCCGCCCAACTCTTCGGCCGTAACTACCTCGCCGGTGGCCGCCTTGACTAACGGCGGGCCTGCGAGAAAAATAGTGGCTTGATTGCGTACGATGATGGATTCATCGGCCATGGCAGGAACATAGGCTCCGCCCGCGGTACATGAACCCATTACTACTGCAATTTGCGGGATGCCGAGCGCAGACATATTGGCTTGGTTGAAAAAGCTGCGACCAAAATGTTCACGGTCGGGGAAGACTTCATCTTGGCGGGGTAAATTGGCACCGCCTGAATCAACTAAGTAGATACAAGGGAGGCGATTCTCTTGGGCAATCGTCTGTGCGCGTAAATGTTTCTTAACGGTTAGCGGATAAAAACATCCGCCTTTGACCGTAGCATCGTTGGCAATGACCATACATTCTTGCCCTGCGACTCGGGCGATGCCGGTTATTATCCCAGCCGCGGCGACATTCTCGTCTGGGTAAACATCGTGGGCCGCCAATTGAGAAAGTTCTAAAAACGGTGAACCAGGGTCTATCAAGGCATCTATGCGATCACGCACCAATAATTTGCCACGTGATTCATGTCGTTGTTGTCGAGCTTCTCCGCCGCCTTTTTTGATATGTTCAACCAGAGTATGTAGCTGATCTAACTGGCTCTGCATATGCTCTGCGTTTTCCACGAAGTCCGCTGCTCGAGGATTGATCTTGGTTTTAATGACACTCATTGGTTATTACCTTTCTCTGGTGCGTATCTGTTTGAATGGCTCTCAATAACTAAGCTGTTTCTGCAAACAGTTCTCGGCCAATTAACATGCGCCTAACTTCGGACGTGCCTGCGCCGATCTCATAGAGCTTGGCATCGCGCAGCAGTCGCCCAGTTGGAAACTCATTCATGTAGCCGTTGCCGCCCAAGGTTTGGATGGCCTGCAGGGCCATCTGAGTGGCATTTTCAGCGGTAAACAAAATTACCGCAGCGGCATCCTTACGAGCTTCTTGTTGTAAATCACAGGCCTTAGCTACAGCATACAAATACGCTCGACTAGCGCTTAATGTTGTATACATGTCGGCCATCTTGCCCTGCATCAACTGAAATTCGCCAATGCTTTTATTAAACTGTTTGCGCTCATGGATATAGGGAATCACCACATCCATACAGGCTTGCATAATGCCAACAGGGCCGCCTGATAGAACGGTACGTTCATAGTCAAGCCCAGACATCAATACACGCGTGCCGCCGCCTTCGAAGCCGAGAATATTTTCCGCAGGCACCTCACAGTCTTGGAAAATTAGCTCACAGGTATTGGAGCCGCGCATGCCTAGCTTATCCAGTTTCTGTGCTTGACTGAATCCTGGGAAATTACGTTCTACGATGAAGGCTGTCATACCTTTTGAGCCGCCATTAACATCGGTTTTGGCATAGACCACGTAGACATCGGCGTCTGGACCATTGGTGATCCACATTTTATTGCCGTTTAAAACATAGACATCGCCTTTTTTGTCAGCACGCAGTTTCATGCTAACGACATCGGAACCCGCATTTGGCTCTGACATGGCTAGGGCCCCAACGTGATCGCCACTGCATAATTTTGGTAAGTACTTATGCTTTTGTTCTTCACTGCCGTTCTTATGTATTTGATTAACACAAAGGTTAGAGTGAGCCCCGTAGGATAGGCCAACCGCCGCTGATGCTCGACTTAATTCTTCGACCGCCACGGCGTGCGCCAGATACCCCATATCACTACCGCCATACTCTTCTTTAACGGTAATGCCTAAAAGGCCCAAGTCGCCAAGTTTTTTCCAAAGGTCGGCAGGAAAATCATTGTCTTGATCAATTTTTTCAGCTCGTGGAGCAATTTCCGCGTTGGAAAATTGGTGGGTCATGTCACGTAACATGTCGATTTCTTCGCCAAGATTAAACGGTAGGCTAGGGTAGGAAGTAGTCATGGTAATTGGGTCTGTTATATTGGGTTATGCAGTTTTTGCTGTTGCCGTATTGATACTAGCCAAACAACGTTTCTCCGCCGTTGCTAGATCAACAAGCATGAGCTCTAAATCTTTTTGTTGTTGTTTAAGCAGTTCACTCTTCTCGCGAATCTTGTCGACCAGAGTTTGAATTTGTTTCTTGTTTCCAGCGGAAGGGTCATACATTTTGATAATGTCGGCACTTTCTTCAAGTGTGAACCCGAGCCGCTTGCCCCGTAATATTAATTTCAGGCGCGTTCTATCTGCTGCGCTATAACGGCGACTCTGTTTATCGCGGGCAGGCTCTAACAAGCCTTTTTCTTCGTAGAATCGGAGGGTGCGTGTGGTTACTGCAAACTCCTCGGCTAATTCTCGAATTGAATATTGTTCTGTCATAGAGCGGCGTATAATTGAAAGGAGCATCTTCGAATGGCAGGCAATAGTACATCTAGTTGACGTTAACGTCAACGTAACTCTGGGTAGTGAGAATCGCCTTGTAATTAAGTTGAAATACCCCACATTCACAATTTATCGGTAGAAATTTAAAATCATGAACGAATTCATTGCCCACTGGGTAAGTAAAATACCTAACATTACGGGTTACGAAACCTGGGTTAGTACCGCGATATCGAGCCTGATGGTATTCATACTTGCCGTCGTGGCTTTTGTCATCGCCAAACGGGTCTTTGTTCATTTGATCCATAAGCTATTCACTAAGACATCGTCAGATTTGGATGACGTGTTAATTCGTCGAAAGGTATTTGACCGTTTAGCCTACCTTGCCCCTAGCGCGGTAATTTACAAACTGTTGCCCGTGGCGATACACGAGTACCCCGGTGTGGTGGAGTTTCTTTTGACTGCCGTTGCCATTTATTGCGTCATCGTTGTGGCAATGGTTGTCGATTCTGTGATCGATTCTTTAATGGACATGTATCGCTCCTTCTCGATATCTCGCCAGAAACCTATTCAAAGTTTTGCCCAAGTCGCCAAGCTGGTTACTTACTTTATCGCTATTATCATCATCGTATCTTTAGTTATCGGCGAATCTCCATTGAAGTTATTTGCTGGTTTAGGCGCGATGACCGCGGTTTTGATGTTGATATTCAAAGATCCGATACTGGGTTTTGTGGCGGGGATTCAGCTTAGCTACAACAACATAGTGGGTATTGGTGATTGGGTCGAAATTCCACAACACAACGCCGATGGCGACATCCTTGAGATAGGTTTGACGACGGTTAAAGTTCAAAACTTCGATAACACCATCACCACGGTGCCAACACAGAGTCTGATTAATGAGTCGTTCAAGAATTGGCGTGGTATGCAGGAATCTGGTGGACGGCGTATAAAACGGTCTATTTTTTTGGATGTGAATTCAATTAGCTTTTGTGATGAGGAGCAAATTTCTCGCTATAGCAAGATTGACTACATCAAAGAGTACTTGGGCGTTAAACGCAAAGAGCTGGACCAATACAATGCTGAGCATGCCAACGCGCAAGAATCCTTGGTTAATGGTCGGCGTATTACCAATGTGGGTACTTTTCGAGCTTATATCATCGCGTACTTAGAGCACCACCCGCAGATAAATAAAACGTTAACATTACTGGTCCGTCAATTAGCACCGAGTGAAGCAGGTTTACCAATAGAAATATATGCGTTTAGTTCGGAGAAAGATTGGATTAAATATGAAGCCATACAAGCGGATATTTTCGATCATTTATTTGCAGTTGCACAAGAGTTTGACCTACGAGTTTTTCAAAAACCTAGTGGTGGCGATTTTTCGAAGCTAGTCAGCTCATGATACTCAGCTAAACGGGGATGCTGGTATTTTAACTGGCAAGTAGACTAAGTGCGTATAAACAACAGGCTGGTATCTGGAGCCGGGCTTTAGAATAAAGGCTGATGGTTATTTAAGCTTAGTATTCTTAGTTGCTTCGCCGAGGCTTCGCCTAGGGATAAATTTTTCTCTTATCGAGATTGATGGTGCTTCCACAAGACGATAACCCAACCAGCCCACGATTAAGATTAATACGATCCAAAGAGGCATTGTGGCTACCCTCGGGACATCAAACCTATCAGAAAGCAATACACATGCATTTATGACGATAGGGTGTGTTAGATACAAGCTATAAGAACACAGAGCGAGGTTCTTAACCCAAGACTGTTGCGCAAGATTAAGACTGTTTGAGGTAACCATAAATACTAAAAAGCTACTAAACAATACTGCAACAAACGCATCCCCAACATAATACCGAGCGGCAACCGACCAATATGGAATTGTCAGAAATAGAAGGAGTAACAGTGGCAGTAATCGACTCGATACTAGGCAAATGCTTCGCCAACGCTCATCGTTATGATGAAATACGTACGATAAACCTAAACCAAATAATAAACCCGTGAAGCGCAGATGCGATGCAATCTTGGCATAGCCGAACTGTGAATTTGGGAATGCATTAGGGTCTATGGTTTTAGCTAGAATACTCAAGATAATGACGAGTACGAGGAATAGGTTGATGTTGATGCGCAACCAAAAAGCTAGGCCTAGAACAAGAGGCAAGATTAAATAGAAGTGCTCCTCTACGGCAAGTGACCAGCTAACCAAAAAGAAAGGCATTTCTTTTGCGTAATTTTGTAGGAAAAAGAGATAGCGCCAATCAAATGTTTCACCTCGATAAAAATATACTGTGAGAAAGGCAATGGGTAATACTGCGAAATACGGGGGGAGCGTCCTTAACCATCGTCTTCCCCAAAAACGTAAAATTTGCACGTCTCCAAAACGTTGTTGTTCTCGCCAATATAAGCCACCAATTAGCCAGCCGCTCAATACGAAAAACAGATCTACTCCATAGGCTCCTAGCTTGAAATATTGCAGAACGTCTATCGGTAAATTTTCAAGGAACTGCCCAACGTGATGAACCAGCACGAGAGTAATAGCAAGCGCACGAACTAGGTCAGTGTTTGCGTCTCGCGTAAATGAAGGTTTAGAATACTTTTGCAGTGCCAATTTTGAGGTGGAAAAGGTTTAGGTTTCAGTATCTTGCTCAAGCTGTGCTGCTAACTCCCGTTCCTCTTCGGCCTTTTTGTTCTTGGCCTCTAAGGTCTTCTCAGCGCGTCGGCTGGATCTCTGTAAGCGTCCTTCTTCATTGGTCTTACGTTGCGCACTATGACGTTGGTTGTTGGTGTCCTGAGTTTTAGTGAATTCGGCTAATTGAAGCTCTGCCCATTCTTGCGCTTCTTGTTCACTAACAAAGCCATCTTGTTCTTTACTGACGTGGGTCTTCCTAGACGTAATTTGTCTGGTTATCTGTGCAGTCCAAGTAGTGCCGTTTGTTTCAATGTTTGCGCTGTATTTTTTGTTTTTGGCCATGATGCTGGAATTCGGATGATGTGGGTGTTGAATGGCGCGAAGGCTACCAGTTTTTAAGCTAATTAACCTTAAACCTAG
>CAJQNY010000239.1 GCA_905479805.1 uncultured Arenicella sp. | reverse complement strand
CCCTATTAGCGAACATATATAGTTTCTGCGCACAGAGTGAATTACCCAAGCCTGTGGAATTTCGGAGAGACGAGAGCGTACAGCTGTCCAACTCGAATCAACGAATAGCTAAGCAAACTAGGCAAGAAACGCGCTTAAATTATTGTTATTAATGTTATTTATAACCGATAACATACAACATTACGCAATTTTTGTTAATAAATATTTGGGCTTCATTCAGGAAAACTTGGTAAATAGATGCCTCAATCAGTCAATTTCCTTAAAGACGCACACCAGATTTAAAATACGTATAATGCACATGGACTGATAAATTGAATATAGGACAACCATCACACACAGCCAATGCAAATACCTCCGCCAATTAAACCCGATACAAAACCCAACGTTCATTTTGGGCAGAGTGTTTTGATCTCAAACTCAAGTTTCGTACAAAAGTGAAGTGGTTTGTCTACATGGTGAGATGTGCTGATGACTCACTCTACATTGGTATTACCACCGACCTTGTTCGCCGCATAGAAGAACATAATGGTCAGGGAAAACGGGGCGCTAAATACACCAAAAACCGACGTCCTGTTGCCTTGGTTTTCCACGAACCCTGTGTCGACCGAGCCATGGCCAGCTCACGAGAGCACCAATTGAAGAAATTAAACCGGTCGCAAAAACTAGCTCTGCTCAACACCGCATAACAACATGGGTGATCGCAAACTTAACCGTAGACAAACTTGGCGAGCTGAGAAGATCAAGCAAGCCAAGTCAGAGCGTGCAAATAAGAAAGAGCGTGATTTAACTCGCCAGGTGCAGTCAGGTGAATTAAGCAGCGAGCAATTAGGTTTAGTGATTTGTCGGTATAGTAAGCATTTTGAGGTTGAGGCCCTAGAGGGAGAAGATTCAGGCGTGATCCACCAATGTGTGGCCAGAGCCAGCTCTCGATCCATCGTTGCCGGCGATAAAGTGGTGTGGCGATCTGGCTCTGACAAAACCGGGGTCATAGAATCACGCCATGAGCGAATCAGCATACTGGAACGGCCCGACAATTTTGGGCGTTTGAAACCGGTAGCCGCAAACATAGATCAAATGCTAATCGTTATCGCCTGCGAACCATCCCCACAACCCAATTTAATAGACCGCTATTTAGTTGCCGCAGAGTTAATGAACGTCCGGCCTATTATCGTTCTCAATAAGGCTGATCTACTACCAACAAGCACTGAAAAAGAGGCTATTGCAACCTTACTCGACGAATACAAGCAACTTTCCTATGAAACCGTTCAAATCATCAGCTCCAGACATCAAGAACCTCAACTTAAATCATTGGTAGACCTGATTTCCCAACGCACCAGCATTGTTGTTGGTCAATCGGGGGTGGGTAAATCATCGCTGATTAACACTTTATTGCCCGAAGCAAACTTGGAGATTGGCGACTTATCCAAGCTAACCAGAGAAGGCACTCATACAACAACACAGGCAAAACTATTCCATCTCCCTCAGGGTGGCCAGTTGGTTGACTCTCCAGGTATCAGAGACTTCAGCCTCTGGCACATTGATACCCAACAATTACAGTTGGGTTTTTTGGAAATAGCCAACTTGAGTGGCCAATGCCGTTTTCGTGATTGCAAACATGAAAACGAACCCAACTGCGCAATACTGAATGGCGTGTCAGAAGGAAAAATCAGCCAACGCCGCTTTACCAGCTACGTGCGTATCAAAGACGCTATTGCGGAGCAACAATCGCGCGGATTCGCAGTCCATGACGAATCTCAATAACAGCAAAAACCACTAATCTAATCTAGCCACTTCAAAGCTGTAATTGCTACTTGATAGCATTAAACGTGTACCTTCTTCATCGCCAGCCCCCTGCTTCTCTAAGGCTTCATTCACCCACTGCACATAGATACTGCGATTGATACGCGCCCACAACTCATAACGAACATTTACATACGGTACCCACTGTTCTCCAAACCGTCTCAGTTCAACACGGTGTTCATCACCAATAATCACCTGTTCATGTGTATTGGTAATAGCCACCCAAACATCACCCACCTTTTCCATCTGGTGAATAATGTAAGGAACATCCACAACCTCAATGGCCAACCTCTCAACTGGAGTCACTAGAAAGTGTTGCTCATCCTGATACCACAAGATGCTGGCAAACAGGCGCGACAACTCATCTCTGCGAATTGGGCTGCCTTCATGAAACCAGTTACCGCTGACGTCAATCTTAATATCTATTTCACCCACATGACTAGGATCCCATAAATGCACAGGAGGCTGCTTTTGTTGGTCTATCTGTTCAATAATTTCATTTAATCTGTCCATCTGAATATTATAATCGAGTTTGCTAAGCCCTGCCTTGATGGTTATGCTCGCGACTTACCGCCAATGAAAGTTTCTTGTTATGTCAGAATTCCAATTAGATGCCGCCTTAGCCAATGACACTCAGTCATTGGGGAGATTGCAGCTTAGTCATGTACTATTAATGAATGAATCACAGTTTCCATGGGTGATTTTGGTGCCTGAGCGCTCAAATTTAGTTGAGGTTCATGAACTCACAACATCTGATCAAATAACTCTGTCGGCTGAGTTCACCTCCGTATCCAAACTGCTCAAGGAGTTTTATGTGGCCGATAAGATAAATCTCGGTGCCTTGGGCAATGTGGTTCCTCAGCTCCACATCCATATTATTGCTCGTTATAAGCATGACCGGGCTTGGCCACAACCAGTTTGGGGAAATTATCAGGCCCGACCATATGCTGATCCTGATTTGCTGGCTCAACGAAACGCATTACGAGAATTATTTTCCAACCACCTTAATAACTTTCAATCATGCTAAACCTGTCTCGCAACGTTTACTTGATCGCTCTCATCATGTCGTTGAGTTTCACTAGCGTTACTATGATGGTATTGGTTGCTGGCTTATTAGGGGTAGCCATTGCGCCAAAACCGGAATTTGCCACGCTTCCGGCTGCGATAATGATTGTAGGTACCGCTCTTGCCACCATACCGGCGGCATTATTGATGCAAAAAATAGGTCGTAAAGCCGGAATGGCAACCGGCCTTGTTATTGCGTTATTGGGCACCTGCTTGGCATATCACTCAGCGATGACGTCTAATTTTTATCTTTTTTTAGTGGGTGCACTGTTAATTGGTTTCAACGCTGCGTTTACTCAACAAGGACGATTCATCATTATGGAAAATTCGGCCACACCGAGTAAGCTCGCCGACGGCATTACCTTGGCGTTAATGGCAAATCTATTTGCTGCAATAGTCGGCCCAATGATGGGTGCCTATGGTAAAGACATGATCGAGTCACCCGCTGGATTCGCCGGCTCGTTTATCTTGTCGGGCTCAATTCTGGTACTCGCATTACTAGTCCTTACGCTATTTACCAATACTTCAATAGCCGAAACCCTAGCAACGAAGGTTAAACGCCCTCTACTAGAAATCGCTAAGCAACCCATATTCATTATTGCTGCTGGTTCAGCGGCATTTGGATATGGTGTCATGGCTCTTATTATGACGGCAACACCGATCAGCATGCATGAAATGAGTGGCCACTCGATAGAGCAGACCACTTTCGTAATTCAATCACATATTGTCGCTATGTTCTTACCCTCTCTATTGTCGGGATATTTAGTCAAAAAGGGCATGCGTCTTTCACTGATTATTGCTGGGCTGGTTATCTACCTTGGGGTCGCAATAATTGGAATCAGCGGTGTGAGTGTCCCGCACTATTGGTTCGCATTGGTAGCATTAGGTCTTGGTTGGAATCTCTTATTCGTAACGAGCACCGCCCTCCTCCCAGGCGCCTATAATGATCAAGAGAAATTCCATGCTCAGGCTCTCAATGATTTTTTGATTTTCACTACCCAGGCCATTGCCGCTTTTGGTGCAGGATGGTTGGTATTCAGCATCGGCTGGATCAGCGTATTGTGGATAGCGGCTATTGCGTCGGCATTGTGGTTGTTGGCAATTATCTTTTTGCGCAGAACGCCAACCGCTTAAAGTTAATCTCTTAGAAAGTGTCTAGCAAAGTGTACTTCAATTATGGTTGCTGCTAATAATCATCTAAGACCTTCAAAAACTCATCTCCATATCGCTCAAGCTTAACTTGCCCTATGCCACTTATGGATAACAATGCGGCGCTGTCTTCGGGACGTTCATCGATCATTTCCATCAATGTCGCGTCATGGAATATATGAAAGGGCGGCACTCCCTGCTCATCCGCAAGCTCCTTACGGCGTGCCTTTAATGCCTCCCACAAATCTCGATCTTGCTCATCCACCGCAGCGGGCTTTTTACGAGCCGCTCTGGTGCTAGATGATTTGGCAGAAAGCATATCTTCTCTAAGGAATAGCTTAATTTCGCTCTTCAGTAAACTGCGGGCTTTCTCTGTTAGCTGGATAGCGCCATATTGAGCATCATTCACCCACAAGTAACCCTGTACGATAAGCTGTCGTATGATCGACTTCCATTGCTGATCACTAATATCGCTGCCTATCCCATAAGTCGTCAGGGTATGATGCCCGTATTGCATTACCTTGGCCGTTTCCTTGCCTCGCAGCACATCTATAACATGTCCTGATCCAAAGCGTTGCCCCGTTCTGTAGATGTTTGAAAGCAATTTTTGTGCAGCTTCAGTAGCATCCCATGTCCTAGGAGGATTCGAACAAACATCGCAATTTCCACAGGCACCGGTCATGGTCTCACCGAAGTAGCTCAGCAGGGACCGACGACGACAGGTCGTCGCCTCACACCAACCTAGCAAGCTATCAATCTTAGCCCTCTCGACTCTCTTAATATCATCATTGGCTGCGGAATCCTGCACCATCTTAGCGATCCTAACAACATCCTGGAGCCCATAGATCATCCACGCATCACTCGCTTGACCATCACGACCAGCACGCCCCGTTTCCTGGTAATAGGATTCCATACTCTTGGGTAAATCCAGATGGGCAACAAAGCGTACATCAGGCTTATCAATCCCCATGCCAAACGCAATTGTCGCGACAATGACCACACCATCTTCATGTAAAAAACGATTCTGATTCGCGGCGCGCTCGGCATTGCTTAAGCCTGCATGATAAGGCAAGGCGTCTACACCACGCCCAGCTAACCACGCCGCGATACCGTCGACACGATTTCTAGACATACAATAAACGATGCCTGCGTTGCCTTTATGATCGTTCAAAAAGTCTAGTAGTTGAGTCTTTGCGTCTCCTTTCGGTTTAACCAGATATTTAATATTGGGTCGATCGAAGCTGCTTACAAAGACCTCAGGCTTATTCAACCCGAGACGGGCTACAATTTCGTCGCGTGTGCGCTGATCGGCCGTTGCGGTCAACGCCAGCCGTGGGACACCAGGGAAGGCTTGAGCTAAGACGTGTAACCCTAAGTAATCAACCCGAAAATCATGCCCCCATTGCGATACACAATGGGCTTCATCGATAGCAATTAATGAGATAGGGACATCCATCAGTCGTTGTAAGGTGTTTTCTTGCAACAATCGTTCCGGCGCGATGTAAAGCAGATCCAACTCTCCATCAAAAATAGAACGAATTACGTGGTTATGCTCCTCTCGCGATAGAGTTGAATTCAAGTACGCGGCATTTATTCCCAATTGCTGCAGTGCGGCGACCTGATCCTGCATGAGCGCAATCAATGGCGAGACTATAATCCCCATCCCGTCTCGTACCAAACTGGGTATTTGGTAGCACAGTGATTTACCGCCACCCGTCGGCATCAGCACCAATGCATCCTTTCCTTCTAAGGCTAATTCAATAACCGAGCGCTGCTGCCCTCTAAACTCAAGATAACCAAAAGTATGTTTTAATATTTCTTCCGCACGGTTTATCATAAACATTCCTTATTTATTGATAGCTACTTGAATAATCATTTGTAAGTGCGGCTATGAGAAGTCTTGTGCAAATCATTTTACGTGATGGAAGCGAGGCTAACTCATTAGTTCAACATATGGATGACGCAGTATGCAGGTAGCTCTATTATCGATCAAGAATTATGTCTCGTTGGCGTCCACCTGTTCCAAAATCTTCCCCGTATATTACCCCCGAGGGATACGCCATCTTAGAAAAAGAGGAGAAGTCGCTGTGGGCCAAAAGAAGAATCGTTAACGATGCCCTGAGTGCGGCGGCCAAAGAAGGCGATCGCTCTGAAAATGCCGAGTACATTTACCGAAAAAAGGAACAGGCTGGCATCGATCGACGCATTCGTTATCTACAAAAAAGAATGCCGGAACTAAAGGTAATCGATCAAGTTGGGAATAAGAGTCAAATATTTTTTGGCGCGCAGGTTCATCTAGAGAGCGATGATGGTACGCAAGTTAACTACAGAATTGTGGGACCAGATGAAACAGATGCAAACAAAGGCTTCATCAGCATAGACTCACCACTTGCTAGAAACCTCTTAAAGAAAGCTGTTGATGATGAAGTCAGTCTAACCATAGAGGAAATTAGCACAATCTACACCGTGCTAGGCATTGCCTATTAATAAGCAGACGAAATGGTGAGCATATCGATGACTGTGTTCAATAGATTACCAAACTATTAAATTTCAATTACTCGCTGTTAATAAACACCCTGACTATCCATAACAGGTGTATAAATTAGTTGTGCAGCGGAAAGAACGACCACTGCATTTGTTGTTTTTCATTTGAAACGCAAACTAAATACCCCCACCCCTACATTATTTAGTTTGTTTTAGGCGCCTTGTGTTGATAAAACACAAAGCGCCTTTTTTATGCCCAAGGACGGGCCATATGCCGCGGGTGCATGGATGCACAAGAGCGGCGGCGTTCGGAGTACTCAGTCATACCTTTCATGCAATCAATGCGCAGGAGGGAATATGCCCAAGGGCGGGCCATATGCCGCAAGTGGATGGGCGCCATGCAATGGATGCACAGGAGCGGCGGCGTTCGGAGTGCTCTACCCTAAGTCACCTTCACAATCCCACCGCTGCGAGAAAATGATTTTTCAAAACAACCTATAAACTACTAACAAGAAGTAGCTTTCAAATCAAACCATCAAACACGCTCAACAATCACCGCAATACCCTGCCCGCCACCAATACACATTGTTACAAGCGCATATCTCCCTTCAATTCGATGCAATTCATAAATTGCTTTGGTGAGGATTATTGCCCCACTGGCACCGATTGGGTGACCCAATGCGATTGCACCACCGTTC
>CAJQNY010000238.1 GCA_905479805.1 uncultured Arenicella sp. | reverse complement strand
CTACGCGGTGAAGGCGATGCTGAGGCGACGCGAATTTACGCTGAAGCCTATGGGCGGGACCTAGAGTTCTATGAACTTTATCGGAGCCTTGAAGCCTATAGGAATACGTTTAGTGGCGGAGGCGATGTTATGGTGATTTCGCCAGACTCCGAGTTTTTTGAGTACTTCAATAAAGCTAAATAGTATTCTAAGCACACGATAATGTCTGAGTGGCAAGCGCTGGCTGCCGGGTTTGCCTTCTACTTAATTTTAGAAGGCATTATGCCGTTTTTTAACCCTGGTGGTTTTAAGCGTATGTTGGCAGCCTCTCAGTTTCTAAGTGAAGGCCAACTGCGTTCCTTTGGCGCAGTAATGCTAATACTTGGCCTCATTCTTCTGTTTTCCTTGAAATGATCGACGTATAATTCGCGCTGTCGCTATTGAATGCACCTTTTGAAAGTAATTTTTGATTGTAATTCTCGAATGCATTTCTTGAATGAACTATTTTATGTACTCTCTTAATCTACTGGGCAAGTACGACAGGCGTACTTTCGCTAAACTGGAATATTATTATGGTTAATGACGCTGGCTGGCTGCTGCCAGAAGGTGTTGAAGAAATTCTGCCGAATGAAGCAATGAAGCTGGAGATGCTACGCCGTAGTATCTTAGATGATTTGTCAGGGCGCGGATTTCAACTGGTCATGCCTCCCGTTATGGAGTTCGTGGACTCTTTACTCACTGGAACAGGTGAGGAACTGGATACTCAAACTTATAAGTTTATGGACCAACACACGCATCGAATGTTGGGGATACGTGCGGACATGACACCGCAAATTGCACGTCTAGACTCTCACCATTTGAGTGATAATGAAGTCAATCGTTTGTGCTATTCGGGTACCGTTTTAAGAACTCAATCTGACCAAGTCGGCGGACAGCGGGAATTGTTGCAAGTGGGCGCAGAAATGTTTGGCGTTGAATCCGTGACGGCCGACATTGAAGTCATCGACGCGATGTTAGCCGCGCTCAGGCTTAGCAAGGCAAAAGACATCACGTTAAGCTTAGGTCATATAGGCATTTATCGCGAACTGCTTACATTGTTAAATGCGACAATCGATTTAAAAGCCAGTGAGTCTGGTAAATTAGAAGCAGACCTATTCGACATATTTTTACGTAAATCCTACCCAGATTTAGCTGAGCTAGCGGCATTGTCTGATTTGGGTGCTGAGCTTGATAGTTTTGGGACCCTATTAGGCTTACAGGGCAACAAAAGTTTGATTCATCGTGCACGGGAATGCTTGCCGGAGAACTCTGGGATAAATAAGTCTCTGAGTGAGTTGCAAGCAACCGTTGATCACATGGCTGAGAATCATTCTGACATTGAAGTTCACTTGGATTTGGCGGATGTGTTTGGGTATCGCTATCATACTGGCTTGAAGTTCTTTTCCTATGTTCGTGGTCAAGGTCGGGCCGTTGCCAAAGGCGGACGTTATGACAGCATTGGCGAGCAATTTGGTCGAGCACGTCCGGCGACGGGCTTCAGTGCAGACCTGAAATCATTAGTTAAATTGGGATAATTTCCCCGAAAATAATAAATATGAGTAATAAAAAAGTAGTCGTTGTTGGAACCCAATGGGGCGACGAAGGTAAAGGTAAGATCGTTGATTTGCTGACCGAAACAGCAGAAGTAGTCATCCGTTTTCAAGGTGGCCACAACGCCGGGCATACACTCGTCATCGATGGCGAGAAAACCGTCTTGCATTTGATCCCTTCAGGAATACTAAGGTCGAACGTTCATTGCCTGATTGGTAATGGTGTTGTGCTGGCGCCCGACGCATTATTCGAAGAGGTAGATGAATTAGAAGCGCGCGGTGTGCCGGTTTCTCAGCGTTTGGGGATAAGCGAGGCCTGTCCGCTAATTATGCCGCATCACGTAGCACTGGATCAGGCACGGGAGATAAAGCGAGGCAAGAATGCCATTGGTACAACCGGACGCGGAATCGGACCAGCCTATGAAGATAAAGTTGCTAGACGCGGACTCAGGCTGGGCGATTTAGTTTACGACAACCAATTTGCGGATAAATTGGCCAACGTCATGGAGTATCATAATTTTGCATTGAAAAACTATTACCAAGTAGACGAATGCGATTATCAACAAGCCTTGGATGAAGCTCTTTCTTATAAAGATAGGCTTACCTCATTGACTGTTGATGTCACCCAGTTGCTCGATGACTATAGCCAGCAAGGTAAACCAATGATGTTTGAAGGTGCGCAAGGCATGATGCTGGATATTGATCACGGCACATACCCTTTCGTTACCTCTTCTACGACATCGTCGGGTTCAGCCGCTTCAGGCAGCGGTGTAGGCCCTAATTCCTTTGATTCTATATTGGGTATTGTAAAAGCCTATACGACACGCGTTGGAGCTGGCCCATTCCCAACCGAACTAAGTTGCGATGTCGGTCAGCATTTAGGTGAGAAAGGTCACGAATTTGGTGCAACTACAGGACGTTCACGACGCTGTGGTTGGTTTGATGCGGTGCTAATGCGTCGTTCTCGACAAGTGAATGGTTTAACGTCATTGTGCCTCACAAAACTTGATGTGCTCGATGGTTTGAGCGAGTTGAAGATTTGTCGAGGTTATAATTACAGAGGAAACGAAGTGTCCGTAGCGCCAGTAGGAGCAGACGCACTTGTTGAATCAGAGCCAATTTACGAAGTGATGCCTGGATGGACTGAAAATACTCAAGGTATTACCCAGTTCGAAGATTTACCACAGGCGGCAAAAAATTATATAGGCCGTTTACAAGAACTCGTTGGAGTGCCGATGGATCTTATATCGACTGGCCCTGAGCGAGATGAAACAATTATTATTAGAAACCCCTATCATTAATCCACCTTATTAAAAGGTATTAGATTAGGGAGGCCTCAGCATAAGTCAGGGGCGAAATAAAAATAGGATGAAATGTCTCCAATTGAGGCGAGAAACGACGGTAATAGC
>CAJQNY010000237.1 GCA_905479805.1 uncultured Arenicella sp. | reverse complement strand
TTACGGTTTGGGTCGGAAAGTGATTTGAAAATCTTGAGGAAAAGGGTGACTTAAATAATTACGGAGCTGTTTGTAGAACAGCCCCGGCTACAAAAGTGAGAATTGTACAAAAGAGTGGACTGTTCACTGACATGTTTGTTTGCTTTCCCTGGTAGAGCGAGCGTGGCCTTGTGGCCTAAACTGTTACGGTGAATTGGCCCCGCCTACACAACGCAAGGAGCTTCACAACGCGTGTTTTACTGCAGTCAACACTAACAACTGTAGGCTTTAACCTTTTCACTACAATGACGTGCTGTGAAGGCGAGGCGCGGCACAACGGCGAATTAATGTCCGGCAAAGCGGCCTTAGAGAAGGCGGGGGTGAAAGCGATTCAGTTGGGCCCAAAAGAAGGCTTAGCACTTCTCAACGGCACTCAGGCTTCAACCGCTCTGGCCTTAGAAGGATTATTCCATGCGGAAGATTTGATGGCGTCAGCCATTACCATTGGGTCTTTGTCCGTCGAAGCCGCTTTGGGAAGCCGACGCCCGTATGACGACCGCATTCATCAAGCGCGGGGGCATCAAACGCAAATAGATGCGGCCGCCGCTTACCGATCGTTGCTGCAGGACAGTAGTGATATTGGCGACTCGCATACTGGTTGTGACAAGGTTCAAGACCCATATTCATTGCGCTGCCAACCGCAAGTAATGGGTGCCTGCCTGGAACAGATTCGAAATTCTGCTAAGACTCTTTTGGTAGAAGCAAATGCGGTATCGGACAATCCCCTGGTTTTTGCTGAAGAAGGGGACATCGTGTCTGGTGGTAATTTTCATGCTGAGCCGGTTGCATTGGTGGCGGATAATCTTGCCCTGGCTATCGCAGAGATAGGCAGCATGTCGGAGCGCCGGATGGCTCTGTTAATCGATACCAATTTGAGCAAACTACCACCGTTTTTGGTGGACAACGGGGGTGTGAACTCCGGGTTCATGATTGCCCAAGTAACGTCTGCAGCACTGGCAAGTGAAAATAAATCCATTGCACACCCCGCCTCAGTGGACAGCTTACCCACTTCCGCAAACCAAGAAGACCATGTTTCTATGGCCACTTTTGCCGCTAGACGTTTGGCAGACATGGCCGATAATACCCGTGGCATTCTCGCCATTGAGTTTCTTGCGGCGGCACAGGGCTTGGGCTTTAGAAAACCATTGAAGAGTACAGAAGTATTGATGGGAGTGAAGTCTCAATTGCGTGAACGAGTTCCTTTCTACGATAAAGACCGATATTTCGCGACAGATATAGAGAGTGCCAACCAGCTTCTCAGTGAGGCGGTACACAATAAGCTTATGCCCAAGGAGCTTTTGCCGAGTTATCAGACCGTGTAGAATTGTTTTTTAAGCAAACGAGAGAAGAGCATGAGCAAAAATGAAACGCCACACTTTGACTCTCTTTGGCACGGGTTTCATTTATCCGCGATGCATGAAGGGTTCTATACATCCCAGAGAGACGCAGCGATAGGCGTCATTGACGGCAAAATTGCTTGGATAGGAGCGGCTTCAAGACTTCCAAAGCATACGGCAGATTGGAACCACAACTTGAACGGTGGGTGGGTTACCCCTGGATTGATCGATTGCCATACGCATTTGGTTTTTGGTGGTAATCGCGCGAACGAATTTGAGTTACGTTTGCAAGGTAAAAGCTATCAAGAGATATCATCTTTGGGGGGCGGGATTGCGTCAACGGTTCGAGCAACTCGACAAGCCGATGAGGCAGACTTAGTCTCGATGGCAGAGCCGCGTATCAAAGCGCTCATGGCGAGTGGTGTGACCACTGTCGAGATAAAATCGGGCTACGGTTTAGATCAAGCAACCGAAATAAAGATGTTGCGCGCCGCAAGAGAGTTGACGAAAGATTTGGATGTCGATATTAAGACAAGTTGCTTGGCAGCCCATGCGATGCCACCTGAATTCAAAGGTGATAAGGACGCTTACATCGATTATTTATGCAATCATTTATTGCCGGTCGTCGCGAGCTCAGGTCTCGCTGATGCGGTTGATGGCTTTTGCGAGAGTATAGGTTTTACGCCGGAGCAAATAGATCGTTATTTTACCCGCGCTGTCGAACTCGGGTTTCGGGTCAAGTTACATGCCGAACAACTCTCGGCATTAGGTGGTGCGAGTTTGGCCGCTAAGCATAATGCGCTATCCGCAGATCATCTAGAATTTGCCAGTGAAGATGATGTCATTGCGATGGCTAACGCGAATACGGTGGCGGTTATGTTGCCTGGCGCATTTTATGCATTGAACGAAACGCAAAAACCACCCATCGAGTTATTTAGAAAGCACTCGGTGCCGATGGCAGTCGCCACTGATTTGAACCCAGGAACGTCACCTGCTTTATCTTTACCCCTTATGATGAATATGGCGTGTACGCTCTTTGGTTTAACTCCTGAAGAAGCTTTAGCCGGAACGACAATCAATGCGGCTAAGGCATTGGGCATTGAAGATACTCACGGTCATCTAGCAGTTGGCAAAGCTGCCGATTTTGTATGCTGGGATGTCAACAGTCCAGCTAACCTGAGTTATTGGATTGGCGGCAACCTCCTCAAAGCACGCGTGAAAAATGGTGTTCTGAGTGACGTGAACTAGGAATATGTTTGACCACTCCCCAGATGAACTCAGCGCTTTCGAATTCACCGAGAGCACCGTACCCGTGTTCGTTAGCATGCCTCATTCTGGCTTGGGGTTGAGTTCAGTGATAGCGGATCAATTGTCCGTGCCAGCGATGGGTTTGCCAGACACTGACTGGTTTATCCCAGAGCTCTATGATTTTTTGGACGAGCTTGGCATTGGAAGAATTCAAGCTAACTATTCACGTTATGTTATTGATCTAAATAGACCTTTGGATGATGAACCATTATATGAATCTAAGACGACAGGGCTTTTCCCAGATATTTTATTTGATGGGGCGCCAATATTTAACGCGGATAGCTTACATGGTTCTGAGCAGAGGGAAGAACATCACCAGTGGTGTAAAGATACGCTTTGGGTACCTTATCATCAAAAAATTGATGATGAACTAGCCCGCCTGCATAATCAATTTGGGCATGCAATATTGTTTGATGCACACAGCATTGCCGCCAGAGTTCCTATGTTGTTTGAAGGTAAACTGCCTGATTTCAATTTTGGTAGCAACGAAGGCCTTGCTTGCGCCGATAATATGTTACCGGCTCTCGAAGGTGTGATTGCTCAAAGTGCGTATTCTCAGGTTAGCAATGGACGCTTCAAAGGAGGGTATATAACTCGTTCCAAAGGTCGTCCCGAAGAGGGCATCCATGCGATCCAGCTTGAGCTCTCACAGGATACTTACCTACAAGACTCAGTAGTGGGAAAAGGTTTGCATAGTTTTAAACTTGATCCCGTGAAACTTGATATTATTCAGCCTCTTTTGAAAAAACTCCTTCGTGCACTCGTCGACGTTGAACCTAATATGACGTAGAGCAGTTCACGGAAAATCGCGTGTTCGACACACTGCGTAGCCACTGTTTAAAACTCTTTAGGAAATATTTAGTAAGTATGGATCTCCGGAATAGTAATATTGAGCGATTGAAATCGCAAAACAATACCTTTGATGTGGCGGTGATAGGCGGTGGCATCAACGGCGCCGTGTCGGCTGCCGCATTGGCTGCCAAGGGTGTAAAGGTTGCCCTCATTGACCGGGGAGACTTCGCCGGAGAAACCAGTTCAAATTCTTCGAACCTGGCCTGGGGCGGTATTAAGTATCTCGAGAGCCACGAGTATTTTTTGGTAAATAAACTCTGCAAGAGTCGCAACCATTTGATGGAAAGTTATCCGTCGACAGTTAAGGAAATTCGGTTTCTAACCACCATAGAGAAGGGTTTTCGTTTCCCGGTATTTTTTGTGTACTTGGGGACACTTTTTTACTGGATGATAGGGCGCTTTTTTACGCAGGCTCCTGATTATATGACCGTAAAGACCATTGCTAGTCGAGAGCCTGCTATCAATACTGACGATGCGGCGGGAGGCTTCGAATATTCCGATGCCTACCTCTATGACAATGATGCTCGTTTCGTATTCAATTTTATTCGTTCCAGCATGAATTATGGGTGTATCGCTGCGAATTATGTAGAGTCATTAGGCGCTGAAAAAGTTGATAACTATTGGCACATATCAGCCGAGGACAAAATTAGCGAAGAACGATTTAACATTAAGGCAAAGGTCGTGATCAACGCCTGCGGACCCTATGTTGACGAGCATAATGCACTGACTGAACAGAAAACCGAGCATCGACATCTTTTTTCCAAGGGAATCCACTTAATCATAGATAAGGTGAGTGAGTCGCCACGAATTTTGACCTTTTTTGCCAGCGATGGACGGATGTTCTTTGTTATTCCAATGGGGAATAAGACCGCGGTAGGTACTACAGATACTCAAGTTGATTCACCGTCGGTAGGTGTTACCGATGAGGATCGTCAATTCGTTCTTGATAATATTAACGGTTTGCTAAATTTTGACGCACCGATCACTCAGAGCGACATTATTGCTGAGCGATGTGGCGTCAGGCCGTTGGCGCAAAAAGGCGGCGATGGCGTGGCGGATTGGGTACGTCTTTCACGTAAGCACGCCATTGACAGCAACTTTGCGGACAAGCACTTAAGTATTTTTGGTGGCAAGACGACTGATTGCATCAACGTAGGCAATGAAGTGGCCGAAATCGTAAAAGAAATGGGGGTTGTACTCCCGTACGAAGACTATAAGTGGTACGGCGAAGATGGCGACAGTGTTCGTGATGAATTTTACCACCAGGCTGAATTAATGGAGCTTGATAGGTTCACGGTGGAAGGCTCTTCCGAACCGCTAACACAGCGCTTATGGCGGCGTTATGGGGGTAATGCCCTGGAACTTTTGGAAGACATTCGACAACACCCTAGACAGGCCGAAAGACTGATGAAAGATGCCGAGTACTTGCGGTGTGAAGTAGAGCATACGGCGCGTCATGAAATGATCACTAAGCTTGATGACTTTCTCCGTCGGCGGTCAAAAATTTCTCAGGTAGTGCGTGATAAAGATATTATCGATGCGCCGGGCTTAAAAGATGCCTGTGAAATATTTTTCGGAGCTCAGGCTGAGGAAAAACGCATGGAGTGGGTCGATTCCTTAGAAGACACCTAAGTTTGCCGTTCAGGGTATGATGAACTTTAGATCGTGCTTAAACAGGTTGGGGAATTGTTCGTATCGGGCTACAATTCGCGCGTAAAAAACTAGTAATAACGATGGTTATGAAATGCAGGTAGAACAAACAAAATTAGAAGGTGTGCTATTAGTTACACCCCAAGTCTTTGGTGATGATAGAGGTTTTTTCATGGAGACCTATAACCGAGAAAAAGCCTTGGAGAATGGATTGCCTGGTGAGTTCGTACAGGACAACCACTCGAAATCCAGTCGAGGTGTTTTACGTGGGCTACACTACCAACACCCGCAATGGCAGGGTAAGCTGGTTCGCACAGTTCAAGGGGAGATCTACGATGTAGCCGTAGATATTCGTGTTGGTTCTCCTACATATGGTGAATGGGTCGGCTATTATCTCAATGATGAGAATAAGCAACAATTGTATGTTCCCGCTGGTTTTGCGCATGGTTTTTGTGTGACCAGTGAAACCGCTGAAGTGGTTTACAAGTGCACCTCGATCTATGCGCCTGAGCAGGAAGGGAGTCTATTATGGAATGATTCTGATATTGGCATAGATTGGCCGGTCGAAACCCCAAATCTTTCACCTAAAGACATAGATGGAACTCGTCTACGTGATTTGCCTGAATTATCCGTGTAATCGGTTTCTATCAATACACGGGTCTCATCAAACACAGTATTTATCAGTTTAGTGAATTAATTATATGCAAAGCGTTCTTATTATCGGCCAATCTGGCCAGGTTAGCACTTATTTACAAGAGCGCCTATCGGGCGACTATCGTGTCGACGTGGCGGGCCGAGACCGTGTGGATCTAGCTGATCGAAGGAGTATCAAAGATGCTCTTAAGTCGTTCTCGCCTACTTTGATTGTTAATCCCGCTGCTTTTACCGCCGTTGATTCGGCCGAAGATGAATCCGAGATGGCCTTTGCGGTTAATGCAGAAGCGGTTGCAGAAATAGCAGAGTATTGTGCTGAAAATAATACGCCACTGATTCACTTTTCCACCGACTATGTGTTTGACGGAGAAGCCGATTCAGCGTATACCGAAGAAGATGTTCCTGCACCAACAGGTGTTTACGGTGCAAGTAAGTTGGCGGGCGAACAAGCAATCATAGATTCGGACGCTCCGGCTATTATTTTGCGCACGAGCTGGGTTTATTCGAACGTAGGCAAAAATTTTTATAAAACGATGCTGTCGCTTTCTGAGTCTAGGACTGAGCTATCGGTGGTGGGTGACCAAATTGGCTCGCCAACCTTTGCTGGTAGCATCGCGGATGCCTGCGGGGCGCTAATTACAAAAGTTTTGGACCAGGGCGAAATAGCCTCTGAACAAAAGGGTGTCTATAACCTTAGCTGTGAAGGAGAGACTTCGTGGGCTGGTTTTGCCCAAGCTATTTTTACTGCCCATGGGAAGTCAAAGATGGTGGTGAAATCAATCACTACGGCTGAATACCCAACGCCCACAAAACGCCCTGCCTATTCAGTTTTAAGTGGGGCTAAGTTAGCGAATGTATTTGGAGTTGAGCTGCCGGATTGGCACAAGGGGCTTGAGGATTGCGTAAATGAGACGCGCTAAGACTGTGTTGACGAGTAAGAATAGAGGCATTCTTGTCTGAATTCGGTGGGTTTGATTGTGCAGCTGATGTCCTAGGCCCGGAAGGAGCCTTCGCTGAGAGCATTGAGGGTTATACCATTCGACCCGCTCAAGTTGCTATGGCGACGGCCATTGAAGAATGCATTGCTGATAATAAAACCATGCTTGCTGAGTCTGGCACGGGTACTGGGAAGACATTTGCTTATCTGGTTCCAGCATTATTGTCAGGTAAGAATACACTTGTGTCGACGGGCACCAAACATCTCCAGGAGCAATTATTTCATCGAGATATTCCCAGTGTCGTCAAAGCATTGGGTTTGTCCGCGAAGATTTCATTGCTGAAAGGGCGAAGTAATTATTTGTGTCTGCATCGCCTCCATCAAGCGAAGCTGTCTTCTCGGCGACTTGATAAGAAACAATTGTCTGAGCTCGAACTTATATCCACATGGGTACCTAAAACTAAAACCGGTGATATTGGTGAGTTTTCTGATGTGTCTGAGGATTCCAGACTTTGGCCGATGGTCACATCGAATGTGGACAATTGCCTTGGGCAGGCGTGTAGTTATTTCGAGGACTGTCACGTTAATAAGGCCCGCAAGGCCGCGCTCACTAGTGATGTTGTGGTAATTAATCATCACCTATTCTTCGCTGATAAAGCCCTAAAGAATGATGGCTTTGGGTCATTGCTACCCGAGGTTAAAACTATTATTTTTGACGAGGCGCATCAAATTCCAGATATAGCCTCGAATTTCTTAGGCTCTAGTTTCAGTTCTTGGCAGTTGATGGAATTAGCAAACGATACGCGAGCTGCTGAGTTGAAGGAACGCAGCTTGGTGAAAGACCTGGTCGCAAGTGCCGATCACTTGGATAAGTTAACTGCAGACTATCGTTTAAGTTTAGGCTTGAACGAGCGAAGAATCTCGTGGGAGGAACTTTGTTCTGAGGTCGTTAGCCTACCGAAGAAAATGAAAGTGCTCGCGGACACCATTACACGATTTTCTGAGTTACTGGAACAAGCAGCAGTGGCCGGTGAGGCTTTATCTCGCTGCCATGAGAGGTCTGTTGACCTAGCGCAAGAGTGCCACAAAATAGCGATTTCGGGCGATGATGATACGGTTGTTCGTTGGGTAGAGATAGCACGCCGTACCTTTCGAATACATGAAACGCCATTGAATATCGGCCAAGAATTAAGCGGGTATTTTGGCAATAGCGATCAAGCGAGAGTGTTTACCTCGGCCACTTTATCGATAGAAGGTGATTTCAGTCATTTTCAACAATTGGCAGGGCTGTCAAGCAGCACCATTAATCAGACGTGGGATAGTCCCTTTGATTTCTTCAATCAAGCAGTCTTGTATGTGCCTGAAGGACTTCCTGAACCGAAAGACGATGATTTTTCGGCCGCAATGTTTAACGAAGTATTGCCAATTTTACAAGCGAGCAAGGGGCGCACCTTCGTATTGTTTACGAGCTTCCGTCTTATGCAACAATTTGATGAAAGGCTAGCAGATTACGATTTTAACGTATTAATGCAAGGTGAGACGAGCAAGCGTGAGTTACTCGAGGAATTTGTTGTTAAACCGAATTCTGTCTTGCTAGGAACCATGAGCTTTTGGGAAGGTGTGGATGTGCCTGGCGATGCATTGAGTTGTGTGATTATCGATAAACTGCCTTTCGAGTCGCCGTTTGAGCCAGTGCTAAAGGCTCGGTTGAAAGCGATGCAGGATGCAGGTGAAAACCCATTTATGAATTACCAGGTGCCGCGTGCGGTCATAACTCTTCGACAAGGAGCGGGTAGGCTGATTAGGAGTCAGTCCGATCGCGGTGTGTTAATGATCTGTGACGGGCGTTTACGTCGGACACACTACGGCAAGGTGTTTTTAAACAGTTTGCCACCGATGCGACGAACCAGTGATCAGCAAAAAGTGTGTGGTTTCCTTAATTCTATTGCGGCGCCAGCCGATGAATCTTAGTATGTCCAATATGATTATGTTGGCTCTTGAAACCGCGACTAATGCTTGCTCTGTGGCCCTGGGAATTCGTCAAAATGACTCCACTCAATTTTTTGAGAGAGAAGAGGTCGGATCCAACATACACTCGCAAAAACTATTATCGATGGTACAGGCTGTTTTAACGGAAGCTGAGTTGGGGTTGGACTCTCTCGGCGCAGTGGCTGTCGGCCAGGGACCAGGTTCATTTACTGGTCTAAGGATTGGTGTCGGCGTTGCACAGGGAATAGCATATGGCTGTGGTTGCCCCATGGTTGGTGTTTCATCTCTGCATGCGTTGG
>CAJQNY010000236.1 GCA_905479805.1 uncultured Arenicella sp. | reverse complement strand
TCACACAGGGGAATATTTTCTTGAACCTCAGAATGAGCGCCAGTATCCAGGGCATACCATTGTTAATTTGCGTAGCCAATATCAAATTAATGATCAATGGTCAGCGGCCCTACGCGTCGTCAACCTGACAGATAAACTGTACGCTGAGCGAGCCGATTTCACAAGCTTCACCGACGAACGTTATTTTCCTGGTGAGCCTCGCTCTGTATTTGCTGAACTTAGCTGGCAGTTTTAGGGTTTTGATAGCCCTAAAGTGTTGTCAGTTAATACGCACACCTTTAACGGCATTAGAATTAATGTTCTAAGCGATTTGTTAGCAACCTAATCAACCTCTATAATGGCCGACCGCTCAAATTTTGCGCGATTCCATAGTAGCTAGCGCCAATTTCGACCGTTGTATATTGTGAAAAAAAATTCTGAAAAAACAAACGATTTGAAAATCTCGGACGAAAATTCCGAAGGTGATTCTGTATCCGTTGAATTTAATAGTGGGCACGAACATCATGCGATGGCGACCGCCAGTTTGGAGAATTTGTACCGTATTTTCACGGTGCCTGAAGCGCCGAATTCAACATTAGGGTCAATCGATAAAGAGATATCAGACAATTTGATGGGATTTCTAACGGATCGAATTGTTGCGCAAGAACGAGACCTTGCTGAAATAGAAGAAGACTTCTCTCAAGCCTCAATCCCAGAAGTTCCCCAGTTCGTTTCCGAATACACTGATTTTGTCATGGAGAAGTTGGTGGCGCATTCTGTGCATACAGCGGCACCCGGCTTTATCGGACATATGGCGACGCCTCTACCTTATTTCATGTTGCCGTTGTCGCGCATCATGCTGGCCCTGAATCAGAATTTGGTAAAGATAGAGACATCTAAAGCGTTTACTCCGTTAGAGCGCCAAGTATTGGGTATGTTGCATGGAATGGTTTACGAACGCGGTGATGATTTCTACCAAGAAAATTTACACAATAGTGGGCGCGCGCTGGGCTCGTTTTGCTCGGGCGGAACCACGGCGAATATCACCGCATTGTGGGTTGCGCGAAATCAAATGTTTCCGCCTGCCGAAGGCTTCGCTGGCTTGGCCAAAGAAGGCATTGGCGGAGCGCTTGCACACAGTGGTTTGAAGGGAATGGCAATATTGGTCTCTGAGCGTGGCCATTATTCTTTAGGCAAAGCCGCCGATGTATTGGGAATTGGGAGAGCCAATGTGATTTCTATTGAAACCGATGCACAGTCAAAGCTGAACGCAACCGCATTGCGAGCTAAATGCGAATCGCTAAAAGAACGTAATATTGGGATTTTAGCCATTGTTGGAATCGCTGGGGCCACGGAAACAGGCAATGTGGATCCCTTGGAGGAAATGGCGCAAATAGCCAGCGAATATCAAACGCACTTTCATGTCGATGCAGCTTGGGGTGGTCCTACGCTAATGTCGAATACGCATAAGCACAAATTAAAGGGCATCGAGCTAGCAGATTCGGTCACTATTGATGCACATAAGCAGTTGTATGTGCCAATGGGGGCGGGCATGGTTGTATTCAAAAACCCGACTATGCTAGGCGCCGTAGAACATCATGCTGAATATATATTGCGTGCGGGATCAAAGGATCTAGGGCAGTATTCTATAGAGGGCTCTAGGCCTGGTATGGCGATGTTGGTGCATGCCGCGTTTCATATTATTGGTCGTGAGGGTTACGAAATAATTATCGATCAGAATGTCGAGAAAGCTCAAAAATTCGCAACAATGCTTGATGCGCACAGTGACTTTGAATTAATGGCGCAGCCTGAATTGAACATTCTAAATTATCGTTATGTGCCTGAAGCGGTCCAGCAGCACCTGGAACGGGCCGATGAGCAACAGCAAAAGGCAATCAATGAAGTGCTCGACAAAGTAACCAAACGCATGCAGAAGTTACAGCGTGCCGCCGGTAAAACCTTTGTTTCACGAACGAGGTTCACTCAGTTCAAATATCACCAAAGCCCGGTTTCTGTGTTTAGAGTTGTCTTAGCAAACCCTATGACAACGATGCAGACATTAGAGTCAATCCTTGAAGAACAGTTGGAACTTGCCAACAATGAAGCAATCCAAGATATGCTTTCAGAACTTCCATGTATAGCCACTGCTTGAATCGTTAACGATGCTGATAGTCCTCTTTAGAGAGATTGTCTATCGCACTTTTGTTGTGGCCCTGTGTGGTCTAGTTATTATCGTCACTGTGAAGGCAGAGTCAGTTGCTGCCGAATCCGCAACCTTTGAGTTGAGCTCTGATTGCCCCCGTGGCTTCGAGTTGGTAGCGGGTAATAAGTGCGAGCTCAGAACGCTATATCAGTTTTATTCTTCAACGCAAAACCGCGGAGTCGGAGGAACCCATACCGCTCTACCGCCACACCGAGATGGGTTTTCTCCGCAGCAAATTGATTTAGGTCGACTATTGTTTTTTGATCCGATTTTGTCCGGCAATCAAAAAGTGTCTTGCGCATCTTGTCATCAGCCTAAACGTGGCTTCAGTGATGGCAGAGCTTTCTCAGTCGGTGCAAATGGTTCGTTGAGCAATCGATCGGCACCGACACTTTGGAATACCGCATTCCTAAGTTCATTTTTCTGGGATGCCCGTGCGAATAGCTTAGAGGAGCAACTTGTTGGCCCGTTATTCTCGCCTAATGAAATGGCGAACCTCCCCCAACAGCTAATTGAATCACTGGAAAAAAACAAAGATTACCCAGCATTATTCGCAGCTGCATTCCCTAAACAGCAACTATCTCTGAACTCGGTTTATACGGCTCTGGCTGCTTTTCAAACGAGTTTAATTTCCCTCAATAGCCGCTATGACGAATACGCGCATGGCAACCATGATGCTCTAAATGAGCAGGAGATTGCCGGTTTCAATGTATTCCGTTCCTTTGTTGCTCGTTGCGCTGAGTGCCATACACCACCACTGTTTACCAATAACCAAGTTGCGGTTATAGGGACACCTGAGCCGTCGGGCCGAGGACTAGATATTGGGGCGGAAAAAATCTTTGGTTCAGAGAAATTGAAGGGGGCGTTCAAGGTTCCCAGTCTACGTAACATTGCTGAGACTGCGCCTTATATGCACTCCGGTGGGTTCGATAACCTGAGAGATGTCGCGGAGTTTTATACCAAGGGCAGGGGTCATGCCGTGCCTGAAGGTGTCAAAATGCAAATACATTGGCATATATGGGAACCTAATTTGCAGGGCCATGAATTAGACAGTTTGGCGGCGTTTATGCGAACCCTAAGTGATTCAAAATTTACGCCAGAGGTACCCCATGTATTGCCATCAGGACTGCCGTTAGTGCATGATGAGGCGCTACAAGAAAATTAGTTAATCCAAAACAAGATATAGATCGTCGAGACCGCGAACTAGAGAAGAGAGAACTATTTATGAAAAAATTATTAGTGCTGCTGTTGATTCTTGGGATTGCCTTTGTTGGTGGCGTATATTTTGGTAAACAAGGCGAGCAAACAAGTCGAATTACAAATAGCCAAAACGGCTCAAGCTTTGTCGGTGGATATAATGCAGAATCTGATCAAACGCTTGGCGCAGCAACAGCGGATTCTCCGCAAGAGGTCGAGCGACAAGCTAACGTCTTGCAGGTAAAAGAAGGGGAGAAAATACAAGATGCGGTAAGACTCGCTGAACCAGGCGACACTATTCAAGTATTTCCCGGGCAGTATAGCGAGACCGTATACGTAGACAAGGATGACATACGTCTGATTGGGGTGATTCAAGAAGGCGCGCGTGCGACACTGGACGGGAAAGGTGAATTGAATGATGCGATTTTGTATTCCGGCAATAATTTTGTGGTGGAGAATTTCAAAATTATTGGGTACAAAGGCAATGCCATTATGGGGCAGGCTGGGAACAATTTCGAAATACGCAATAATGTTATTGCTGACACCGGCGTTTATGGGATTTTTCCGCAGCTAGGGAAGAATGGGATTGTTGAACACAACGTTGTATCGGGCATTGAGGATGCGGCTATCTATATCGGCATGAGTGACAACATCCATGTCGCTCATAACTATGTCTTTGACAGTGTCGCAGGCATTGAAATTGAAAATAGCCGTCATGCAATTGTCGAAGATAATTACGTACACAATAATACTGGCGGTATTCTTGCATTCATTACGCCAGGCCTACCGATCAAAACTACTTATGATGTAATCATCCGTAATAATTTTATTGACAGTAATAATCATCCAAATTTTGGTGCGCCGGGTTCGACTGTCTCGGGTATTCCCGCTGGTACTGGGATTTTGGTGATGGCGGCAGACGATGTAATTATCGAGAACAATATTATCTCGGATAACAAAACTGCGGGAATTCTAATCACTGATCACGCCAACGCTGCGGAGATCACTTTCGATAAAGATTCTGACCCTAATCCTGATCGTGTCGCAATTTTAAATAACACCATGTTGAACAATGGCTACGACACTGTCAAAGAAGTAAAAGCGTTAATGCTGACTGAACTCAAGTCTGTGTCGCCCGACATCGTGGCTGTGGGTGCGGGTGAAGGAAGCTGCATAATTAATCGTCATCGCTATAAGACTGTGGGTATTAAGAAATACGCCGATTGCGACTTCACGAATACAGATGACGTCATCACTTACGCCCTCGCTGAACCCGTACCACCACGGGTAATTGATCCATCAGAGCGCGGGAAAATTGCTTATCTGGGCGTGTGTGCTGGGTGCCATTCTTATACTGGCCGACTTATTGGACCTTCTGTTGTAGAAATTAAGGAAATCTACAAAGACAACCCGGTTGGTATCGCCGCGTATATTGCTAATCCAATCAAAAAGCGCGACAATTTCCCTGAAATGCCTCCACAGGCTTATTTAGGTGGGGATACTTTATTAGCCGTCGGGGAATACATGTTAAGTCGAGAGGATTGACTTAGCGTCATAGGGTTGGATAAGAAAATTCGGAAGATTAGCGCTTATGGAGATTATTGGGTTTGATGCATCAATGCTGGTGCATGTTGCATCACTAATTTATGTGATGGGTTTCATGGTGATCGATCAGCTTCGGTTGCGGACCATGATCTTGATCGGAACGGGTTTGTATATTGCGTACTACCTTACTCTGGATCCTCCTCTCTGGGACGCTATGTTTTGGAGTGTCATTATGAGCATTGCCAATATATGGATAATCACTAAGTTAGTATTGGATCGCAGTACCTTCAATTTGTCGGAAGAGAACTTAAAGTTGTATGCAGTATTCGATGCTATGACGCCTGGAGAATTCCGTCGTTTGCTTAAGATTGCCAGCTGGCATGATGGGCGTGACCAGATCAGACTTACCACAGAGGGTGAAAAGGTTGAGAGCCTTTATTACGTTTTAAATGGCCCGGTCGAAATAGATAAGCAGGGTGATAAGTTCTCCATTGAAGACAGCGCCTTTATTGGAGAGGTTGCATTTTTCTTGGAAAGCAATGCGTCGGCAACAGTGACGGTTGCTGAAACAGCCCGTTATGCAAGGTGGGATCATGACAGCTTGATGGAGTTACAAAAAAAGGACCCAGGAATTCGCGCTGCGTTGCATTCGATTCTAAATAAAGACATGGCTGCAAAGGTAGCAAGTAGTATGGGGCCTGCTGGTATTGCCTAACATCATCAATTAGCAGTGTTCCTTACAGCTGGCGTTGCTCTTCACAGCTGGCGTTGTTCTTCACAGCTGGCGTTGCTCTCTACAGCTGGCGTTGTTCTTCACAGCTGGCGTTGCTCTCTACAGCTGGCGTTGCAATGGCAATTCTGTGGTATTTTTTATTTCGGTTACGGCCATATGTGAATGCACTTCACCGATCATTGGGATCTCCAATAGGCGTTTGCGGACGAATTGCTCATAGTGACGAATGTCTCTGACCACTACTTTTAGCATGTAATCCCAAGCCCCGGTCATGGTGTAGCACTCTATGACTTCATCGAGCTTCATCACACCTTCTTCAAAGCGTTCCATATTCTTGCGGCCCGCGGCACTTAGGTTGATGGTGGTGAATGCGACTAGGTCCATGCCTAGCGCTTCTCTATTTAACACAGCCACTTGGCGATCTATGTAGCCTTCCTTTTCAAGACGATTAATCCGTCGCCAGCAGGGTGATTGACTCATGCTTAATTCTTCGGCAATTTCCGCAGAACTGCGATTTGAGTTGCGCTGCAGTAATTCTAGTATCTTAATGTCTTGTTTGCTTAGTTCTGACATGGTTATCCGGAATTATGATTCATAAATTGAGCATATACGGTCTGAAATAGACTTGAATTCTGCTCTGAGCGGGTATTAAAGCATAAATTTTGCGTTTTATCATCGATATACTATTCGCATAATAATATTGCGGTCCGCTTAATCACAATCGCGGGTCGCCAGCCTAGATATTCACGATGTTTGCCAGTGGATCGAGCCCCATAAAAAGGGCGATCTCAGTTGAGATTTTCAGTAAATCTAGCAAAGCACTCCAAAGGAAATTTTATGAACAAAACAGCACCATTAAGTTTGAATGTTCCTGAGCCTGGTTGCCGGCCAGGGGATGAGCCTGATTTTTCAGATTTTGAAATCCCTAAGGCTGGCGCGGT
>CAJQNY010000235.1 GCA_905479805.1 uncultured Arenicella sp. | reverse complement strand
ACAAGTTTTAAGACAGCAGTACACATTTAATTTTAATAATCGCTGAAAAAGCAAAAAACAAACCTTCTTGGAGTGAATTATGAATCGCAAGCTACATCTATTATTACTAGTTGTTCTTGGCCTATCTTTATCTGCCTGTGGTGGCAAAAAGGAGCAAGTAGTTGTTCCTGATGATTCAGGCGAGAGAACGAGCATCCCCGTTGAAAACAACAACATGTATGGAACAGGTCTATCAGCCGCTGATTTGGCTTCTTTAGGCATAAACGGCAACCCATTGGAGTACAAAACACTGTACTTCCAATACAACAGCACTGAAATCGATCGTCGTTCGCAAATCATTGCGCGTGCACACGCTAGGTCTTTAGCAGAACGTGGTGGCGCCAAAGTTACCTTGGAAGGACACGCCGATGAGCGTGGAACTCGTGACTTTAACCTTGCATTGGGTGAGCGTCGTTCACAAGCCGTAGCAAATTTGATGGCGGCCTCTGGATCGGGGTCTTCTTATAATTCAGTTTCATACGGCGAAGAACGCCCAGCTGACTCTGCTCATAACGAAGGTGCTTGGCAGAAAAATCGTCGTGTAGAGATTTCTTACTAAGAAGTACTCAGTTACACACGGCAGCTCAACGGTTATTTTGTTGGCCGTTGGGATCATTTTCACGGAATAGTGAAGGTGTACTAATTAAGCGTTGTATCGAACACAAGATCCAAAATAGGGTCTCTTGCTTGGTGCAACGCTTTTTCTGCCTCTAACGGCTTCTTCTACAGACTGTCTCAAACTGCAATTGTGGTTGGTTTGAGGTAGGTAAAGGTAAGCCATGCAACATTATTTAAATTCAACCATTGTGTTAGAACACCGTAATATGTGTTAAATCTAAGATGCGCAAAGTCCTAGATTTCTTTATATCCGATTAAAAAATAAACTCCATGCCCATGAATAAACATACTGTTGTTGCCCTCGTCGTCGTCACTGTACTAGTTTCAACGGTGTGGATGCCTGCGTACGCGCAACAAAATAAAACGACCACAAGTCAGCAAGCGGCTATGTTGTTGGAAATTCAAGCCTTAAGATCGGAGATAGCTGAACTTAGGGATATGGTAGATCGACAAGGTTATCAGCTTCGACGCATGCAGAAAGCGGCGAATAATAGCTCTGGCAGTCGCTCTAGTAATAGCGTTGATAATCCAACAGGGGTGCCTAATTACACCGAAGCATCGCCTGCTTATCCCGCCGTGCAATCGTCTGCATCCAACTATCCGACGCCAACAGACAGCAATAATGTCGGTGAGCCTTGGGTAGATGCTTCACAAACACCGATAGATCCAACAGCGTCGAGCACTCCTGCTTATCCGGCACAACAGCCTAGCCCAGCGTCATCGACGGCTGATTTGCCAGCTGATGATGCAGATTTTTATAACCCCTACGAGAATAATCAAGCACCATCTGCTGCTCCAGTATCGGCCGCAAATGCTTACCCGCCTGTTGAAGAACGCAGGGTTGGAGTTGATGTTGAGAGTGGTGACAATGGTGTAAATAACGGTGTAAATAACGGTGTAAATAACGCAAGGCCGAGTGCTAACAATGGAAGTGTTGCCCCACAACGGCCTGTCGTGGTGAATAATACGCAGCCAAACGGACAGCTTGGTGGCGGTCAAATTACTCAGAACCCACCAGTATCAACTTTGCCCAATGCACAGCAGCAACCGGCTACCCAGGCGACACAAGCAGCAGCAGGTACTGGCGTTATTGCCGTCCCCGCTGTGAATGCTACGGGCCAAGTTCCAATAACGGCTCCAAATGCAAACGGTCAACAGCAGCAATATGACCCAAGCCAGGTGGTTGCTGCCAACGCGGGTGGGATAGATTCTCCGCAAGCGAGAGTCGAACAAGCTCCTCAAGTAGCCACACCGGCCTTAGTGATTTCAGAGCAGGATTATTACCAAAAAGGTTTTGGATTGTTGAAGCAATCCAACCATGCCCAAGCGGTTGATACTTTTAAAAAGCAAATTGTTAATTATCCGCAAGGTGATTATGCAGACGACGCACACTATTGGATTGCGGAATCAATGTACGTGAATCGTTCACTTGATAATTCAAAACTTTATTTTAAAGCAATCATGGATAATTTTTCGCAAAGTCCAAGACTGCCTGATGCAATGTTGAAGACCGCCTATATTGAACAAGAGCAAGGTAACCAAATAGAAGCGCGTATTCTATTGCAGGAAATCATCCAATACCATCCACGCTCTAATGCTGCGATTTCAGCTAAAAATAGACTGACCGAATTAAGCAAGTAGTGGTTTGAATTTACGCTTTAAAGTCTGAGTTATTTTTACTTTTCGAATATTGTGATCTGCTGTGTCGATAAAAATTACTGAAATATTTTACTCCATTCAGGGTGAATCTAAAACGGTGGGTTTGCCCACCGTTTTTGTTAGGCTGACTGGTTGCCCCATGCGCTGTACCTATTGCGATACAGCGTATGCCTTTCATGGCGGGACCAAATTTGAGATTGAAGAGATACTCGATGAGGTAGGGCGTTATCGCACTAAGCACGTGACAGTGACAGGTGGGGAACCATTGGCGCAGCCAGAATGCATCGATTTATTGACCCAACTATGTGACAAAGGATACTCAGTTTCTATCGAGACTGGGGGAGCAATGGATATTGCTGAAGTTGATCCTCGGGTCTACGTCGTATTGGATATTAAAACTCCTGAGTCTGGGGAAGAGCCAAATAATAAGTATCACAACCTGGATGCCATTAAACCAAGTGATGCATTGAAGTTTGTCATTTGCAATGAAGATGATTATCGATGGGCTAAGGAGATACTTGCACAACGGGAGCTGGATACTTTAGCCGAAGTGTTCTTTTCACCTTCCGCCGATCAGCTTAATCCCACACAGCTAGCGGATTGGATTATTCGCGATCAACTCCCCGTTCGGTTGCAACTGCAGATGCATAAAGTACTTTGGGATGACGAGGCAGGAAGATGAGCAAACGAGCGGTGATATTAGTGTCAGGCGGTTTAGATTCCGCTACCGTTTTGGCAATTGCCCGCGCACAAGGCTTTGAATGTTACGCCTTGAGTATGGATTATGGGCAAAGGCATGGAATTGAGCTGGAGCGCTCTAAAGTAGTTGCAGAATCCAATGGTGCAGTTGAGCATCGAGTGATCAAAATTGACATTGGCAATTTTGGAGGTTCCGCTCTGACTGATGACAGCATCAATGTGCCGACTGAAGAAAATACTGATCAAAATAATGAGCAGATTCCTGTCACCTACGTGCCCGCCCGTAACACGGTGTTTTTATCGGTGGCGTTAGGTTGGGCAGAAGTGTTGCAGGCCAAGGCAATTTTTATCGGCGCCAATGCAGTGGATTACTCAGGCTACCCAGATTGCCGACCAGAATACATAGCCTCGTTTCAAACAATGGCTAATCTCGCTACTAAAGCGGGCGTGGAAGGCGATACTATTAGTATTGAGGCACCGCTGCTGACTCTGAGCAAAGCCGAAATTATTAAAACCGGTATAGAACTTGGTGTTGACTATGGGCAGACCATCTCTTGTTACAACCCTGCATCAGATGGAGTTGTCTGTAATGAATGTGACTCATGTCGAATTCGCGCCGCTGGCTTTGCTTCTCTAGGCACTGCCGACCCCGCTATTTAATCACTAACGGGAAATACCATTTCGCTTACTCGGTTGAGCCAGTTGGCGTATCGTAATGCAGCTGAATTAATTGTGTACCCAAAATAGAGAGTACACAGTAAGCGGTAAAGTAGTAGAAGCCCTCATGTAACGTGGCTGAGACAGCTTCATTAGAATGTGTTGCCAAATACGCCATAAAAATACTCACAACAAAAACATCCGCCATCGACCATTTGCCGATAACAGAGACGAATTTAAGCATTTGCTCACGCAGTGCATGTTTTTCAAATAACAGCACAATCAGCAGTATTACCGCTTTCAACAACGGAATAACCACACTGAATAGTAGAATAAGCCAAGCAACCAAATAGTTCTGCATTGTAAATAAATTCTCAATTGTCTGAATTATGCTTTGAGTAGACTCATACAGATTAAGTTGACCAACAAAAGGTACAACCGCGCCCACCTTTATTGTCATCATGGCAAACACTAGGCCGGGATAAAGACAGCCTAACGAGGCCAAGATTAAAACAAGTGCACAAATGTTGCGTTTAGACATAAAACTCCTCATAAACGTTAAATCACAGCGTAAATTGACTTTGCGCAGGTTAAGTATTTAAAGTGATTATGGCAAGCGAATTAATAAGGGGTAGATTCGTCAAAATATTCATAAAAAAGGTTGACCAAGCGAGTCAATGACAAGATAATCACGCCTCATTTGAGTATGGGGCGTTAGCTCAGCTGGTAGAGCATCTGACTTTTAATCAGGTGGTCGCGCGTTCGAACCGCGCACGCCCCACCACTCAAATAAAGAAACCGCCTTCTGGCGGTTTTTTTTTGAGTTGTGGGGTGTGCCGGAGCGCACGACTGCAGGGATGCAGGAGGTAGAGCAACGCAGGAGCAGTTGCCAACGCCCCACCACTCAAACGAATAAAGCCACCTTCGGGTGGTTTTTTTGTTTGTGTTGTTGGGGCGTGCCGGTAGAACGCGTCCGTTCGACAAATTCGTCTGGAACGAATTTGAACGGCCAGAGGCCGCCCGTAGGGCGAGTATCATGGATGATACGAGTAACCGCGCCCAAAACACATAACCAATGTTCATCTTATCGACAGACCCGCTTTTGCGGGTTTTTTTTGTTTGAGCAGAAGCGCACGCCTGGAGGAGGTAGAGCAATGCAAAAAATAGTGGCATGGCTATCGAATCCCGACTGTTTATTGGGTAAACTAGGCGTCCACGAAGAACGACAGGGCTTTAACGATCCTTGCGTTCATTGATCTGCAATTGTCTTCGCAGAGTTCTAATAAAATTTAAGGTAATGATATGGCTAAGTTTCGCACTGGTGTTTTGTTTGGTGATGAGGTAAATGAAGTATATGCAGATGCGAAGGCGAATGAATACGCCTTGCCTGCTGTTAATGTTGTTAGTACCAGCACAATCAATGCTGTTATGGAAACGGCCGCTAAATTGAACTCCCCTGTTATTGTTCAGCTCTCATTCGGCGGTGGGCATTTCTATGCGGGTAAGAGCTTAGACGACACCGGTTTTGTCGCTTCGGTAGCAGGCTGTATTAGTGCCGCTATGCATGTGCACACCATGGCTGAGCTCTATGGCGTGAGTGTTATTCTTCATACTGATCATTGTTCACTGAAGAATATTACTTGGATTGACAAATTATTGGACTATCAAGAAGTCTATTTCGCTGAACATGGACGCCCGCTTTATAGCTCTCACATGCTAGACCTATCAGAAGAGCCGATTGAGGAGAATATTGAAATTTGTGAGCGCTACTTGCAGAGGATGTCACGAATCAATATAGGGTTGGAGATTGAACTCGGTATCACTGGCGGGGAAGAGGACGGCGTAGACAATAGTGATGTGGATAGCAGCAAGCTCTACACGCAACCATCAGAAGTTTTCTATGCTTATGAGATATTGAGTAAAATCAGTACTAATTTCACTATTGCGGCTGCGTTTGGCAATGTGCATGGAGTGTATAGGCCCGGTAATGTGAAACTATCTCCCATTATTCTTAAAAATTCTCAATCATTTGTCGCCGATGAAATAGGTAAAGCAGGGACTAAGCCAGTCAGTTTTGTATTTCATGGTGGTTCAGGTTCTACAGCAGATGAAATACGTGAAGCGATTGGCTACGGCGTGATCAAGATGAATATCGATACCGACATGCAATGGGCGTTTAACGAAGGCTTAAGGGATTACTATACGCAATTCAAGGACTACGTGGATACACAGATTGGCAATCCAGAAGGAGAGGATGTCCCCAACAAGAAGTATTATGACCCTAGAAAAGTGTTAAGAAACGGCGAACAGCATTTCGTTGCGCGTCTGGAAGGCGCCTTTTCTGATCTAAATTGCCTTCAAAGGAACGCATAAGCCGTCTGCATAATCAGACAGAAGTGAGTTTGACATATTTTGTCGTCTTCATTGTTGGTCGTTTGTCAATTATTGAGTATGTTATATGTCTTTGATATATAAGCGTTATTTATCATTTATTGATTAATTATTAGTCATTTCACCCTTATGGGGGTTGTTCGCCCCCATCTTCCCGTCTAGATTAATCGCATAGAAATTCTCGGTTTAATTAATCACCTTGGGGGAGGTTGAGACGTCTATGTACAAAATAATGAGCAGTAAAAGGGTTCGGGGTAATAGGGTTGAAGTAAAAAAGAAGGTTAGGAAGTCAGGGTTTAAAGGTAATGTGAAGCACCAGCTTTTCATGGCCAGCAAAGCGTTTATCGGCTTGATAGCTCTTCTGTTTTCTCACACTGCGGCTTCGGTAGATTTCGAGTGGTCAAGCTTAGGCGTTGCCGACGGCAACAATATAGCTAACCCATCGGTAACTGGAACCGGCAGCACACTCGTAATGAACGTGGCAACCGTGTTGGTTATTGACGGTGTTGAGCGACCCCTCACCGATATTGATGCAGCCGGCCAGATAACTGATGCTGACGGAACAATAGACACCATCGATTTCGATACCATTAATAATGGGCCATTTAGTTATGAAACTAGTCCTTCTGGGGGTATATCTAACTATTTACACATGGAGATCGAGCACGATACTTGCGAAGCAAATGACAAACTAATCGTGCGTTTAACGTTTGAAAACGGAGCTGGAGATGGGGTCGGCGTCCGCGATCTGGGGTTCGCATTAACCGATGTAGATCAATCGGATTTTGATGATGCGGTACAAGTTTTTGCCGACGGTGTGAATGTTAGAGATATTTTACCCTCCGTTGTGACTGTCGGAGCTAATTCCGAGGAAAATAATGTAGTCGGTTTAGAAGGCTGGGACGGTGTTTCTAATACCGGTAACGGATCGGCCGCGGCTAATATCACCTTCGATTTTCCAGCTACTTATACGGTCAGCGAATTGGAAATCAGATATTCATCAAATGAGCCCTGTGATTCTGGCCAAGCACCGAGTAACCAAAAGATTGGTTTGACTACAGTCGCTATTGCCGATACGACAACTCCTGCGACAGTCACAAGGTTTAGTTCAGAACAGCTTGGTAGTAGCGTGGTGTTTGATTGGGAAACCTCAAATGAAGTTGGCCATTTGGGGTTCCAACTTTATGCACGAGGTGAAAGCGATTGGGTTTTGTTAAATGATGATCTGATCTTCCATCACACCTCTGGTGGTGATGCCATGGGGGTTAAAAGTTATCAGTATCGGGCCAATAATGTTGAAGGTGAATGGTTTACTTTAATAGATGTTTCCACCACAGAAGAGCTGACACCGCATGGGCCGTATAAGCTTGGTAAAAGCTATGGCGATTCTCTCGCTGAGGTGAGTGAGGTCGACTGGAGAGATATTCGTTTGGGTCTCAAGCAAGCGAGTAAACCCAAAGCCCTATTAAGCAAGCGACTAAATCGCTTACGAAAATTGGCTTCAGAAGGAGGTGAACAATGAAACTTTTAGTAAAAGCGGCATTACAGCTTTCTCGGTTCCTACCTTGGGTACTCTTTGCCCTGGTATGTGTATTTTCACCTTTCGTCCTGGCGAAAAGCTCTAGCACTGGAATCATCAATTTTGTAACTCCTGAAACAGGCATGCACCGTATAAGTTATGAGGAGCTCGGTGAGCAAGGCGTTGATCTCAGCGGATTCGAACACCGGAAATTTAGTCTAAGAAGCGATGGTCAGCAAGTAGGAATCCGGACTAAAGGCCAAAATAAGTCACAGGGTAGAAGTAAGTTTTTCGGTCCTGGTGGTTATATAGAATTTTACAGTGAGACTTTAATTAGCCGTTATACGGATAAGCGAGTGATTACGCTCCATTACGGAGCGCCTAGAAAACAAATTCGCAGTGTAAAGAACAGGTTGGACAAGACTCAGTCCACATCAGAAAATTATATTCAGAGCACCCAATTTGAGCAAAATTACCAGTTTGACTATCTAGCTGATAGCGGTGACGACCCTTGGCATTTTGGGCAAACATTTATCTATAAAACAGGAGATACGGAAGGCCCGAGTATTGATTTTGAATTGCCTGGTCTGGTCGGCGCGACAGCAACTATTGAAGTGGAGGTTTACGGCTTGCGCGATACCTTAATCGCTACCAATGATCACCATATAGTCGCCAATGTTAATGGTGCTGAAGTTGGTAATGAGCAGTTTGATGGCTTTTCCCTACATACCATGCGAATAGAGAACGTCCCTGTATCAGATACAGGAAATAGGTTTACGCTCTATGGCCGCAGTATTGCCGATGTACCATTTGATGTGATTGGTCTAAATAAATTGACTGTTCATTACCCACGAGGCATCGGCGTCAATGGAGATTATTTAGAGGGCTGGATAACGCATAAGCAAGTTAAGGCTTCTGGCTTAAGCGGGCGTAATTCCTCGGTTTATCGTCGCAATCACAATGGTTCTGTGGTGAAGATCAAAGGGGTCAAAAAGCAATCGAAAGCAGCAGAGTTCAGCACCGGTGGTGTCGCTGGGCAATATATAGTTGTAGGACCCCAAGGATTTAAAAAACCTGCTATTAGATTGATTAATGATGATAAAGATATCTCCAGTGAGTCAGCGGAATATTTGATAATTACTCACGACGCATTCAAGGGAGCTGAACTTAGTGAGCTGGTTGCATTGCGCAACGAGTATGCTGTAAAGGTTGTAGATGTTGAACAAATTTATGGTCAGTTTGGGAATCATCAGCCCAATGCCCTAGCAATTCATGATTATATTAAATTTGCAGCAACCAATTTGGGTACTCGTTTTGTGGTATTAATCGGCAGCGATACCTATGACTATAAGAATCATATCTCTGAATCTATAAGTTTTATACCTACCAATTACCGACCCACTTTAGGCGGTTCACTGGATGTTCAACAAACACCAACTGATGCTTTGTATGGAGATATCGATGGTGACAGTGTTCCGGATATACCAGTAGGTCGTTTGTCCGTACGAACCAAGGCTGAACTGGGGCTAGTCGTCGGAAAGCTTAAACAATACGAAGACAGAACGGGTTATGCGGGTAGTATTTTGTTTGCCGCAGATAAAGAAGACGCTGGAAATAGCGTGTCTTTTACTAATGATGTGACTGCCATGATGGATGTTATGCCTGAACAATGGTCTTCTAGCATTAGCGAACAATATCTTGCATTGCCGGATGTGGACGGTGATCAAGTAGCTCACGACAAAACGATTGCGGCGATTAATAATGGTGTTTTGGTTACGGCTTACATCGGACACTCTTCGCAACAAGTCTGGGGTAGAACAAGCCCTGCTATGTTGACGGCGAGCGAGATTCCAGCCTTAGCGAATACAGGTCGACCTACTTTAATTACGCAGTGGGGTTGTTGGAACGCATTCTTCGTAGACCCAGGTGGCAATTCCATGGCTGACGTTTTCTTAACCAGTGGTACCAACGGTGCTGCAACCGTTTTGGGTGCGTCGACGCTTACTACGGCGTCAGGTGAGAGAAAGTTTGGGATAGAACTAAATAAGAGAATGTTTGCTGCAAACATCACGATTGGCGAAGCAGTGATCGCCGCCAAGAAAGCGTTTGCAGCACGGTCTCCCGGTAATTCCGGAATAATTTTGGGTTACCAAATCATTGGTGATCCTGCATTGAAGATTAATCCGCAGTAAAAGTCATTTTGAGTAACTTAAAAAAGGCCAGTAATTACTGGCCTTTTTTGCGTTTAAGGCATATGGAATAGGCGCGTTTATCGTTAGAATACCGCCCCCAGTCATAGTCCCGCCGATGTCGGTGAGACCAGACCTAATTTCACATATTTAATAAGCAGACCATGGCTAAGAAAGTATTTATTAAAACCTTTGGGTGTCAGATGAACGAGTACGATTCAAACCGTATGCTCGACACTCTGAATGATTCGCATGGAGTGGTGGCAACCAAGGTTGAAGCAGAGGCAGACATAATGCTTCTTAATACTTGCTCGGTCAGAGAAAAAGCCCAAGAGAAAGTGTTCTCACAACTGGGTCGATGGCGGAAAATTAAAGATGTAAACCCGGATCTTATTATTGGTGTGGGAGGGTGCGTAGCAAGCCAAGAAGGCGATGCGATTATGAAACGAGCTCCTTACGTTGATATGGTTTTCGGGCCGCAAACTTTGCATCGTTTGCCTAAGATGTATGACGAAGTGGTGCAAACTAACGCTCCGAGTGTCGATATCAGTTTCCCTGAAATTGAGAAATTTGATGCACTTCCCGCGCCCAAGGCTGAAGGCGTAACAGCCTTTGTTTCAATTATGGAAGGATGTAGTAAGTACTGTTCGTTTTGTGTTGTCCCGTACACTCGTGGTGAGGAGTTTTCTCGTCCCTTCGACGATGTGATAGCTGAGATATACTCATTAGCAGAGCAAGGGATTCGAGAGGTCACATTGCTAGGTCAAAATGTGAACGCGTATTGGGGAGAGATGCACGATGGCAGCATGGCAGATTTTGCGCTACTCATTCGCTATGTTTCAGAAATCGAAGGTATTGGTCGAATTCGTTATACCACTTCCCACCCGCTTGAGTTCACAGATAGTCTGATCAGCGTATACGCTGATGTGCCCAAGCTGGTAAACCATCTGCATCTACCGGTGCAGTCCGGTTCTGATAAAGTTCTCGCAGCGATGAAGCGTCGTTATAAAGCGGCTGACTATGTCAAAATTATTGAAAAAATACGCAAGATTCGCCCGAACATAAGTATGTCATCTGATTTTATTATTGGTTTTCCTGGTGAAACTGATGAAGATTTCGAGCAGACCATGGAGCTTATTGAAACGATTGGTTATGACCTATCCTTTAGTTTTATTTACAGCGCACGCCCTGGCACTCCAGCATCCGATCTTGCGGATGACGTACCAATGGATGTGAAGAGAGAACGTTTGCAGCGGCTACAAAAAAGAATTACAGAGATGTCGATGAGCATAAGCGAGTCTATGGTTGGTACTCGCCAGACAGTGTTAGTCGATCGACCCGCGCGTAAGGACCCACAGCAGATATCGGGTCGTACTGAGAATAACCGGGTCGTCAACTTCGACGGAGATCACAGCCTAATCGGTCATTTTGTAGATCTGGAAATAACTGAAGCGCTCCCGAACTCACTTAGAGGCGTGATTGTTTGAGTATGAGCTTACATCTAAGCTATAAAACTATTTGGTCTTGTTTTATCAAAAAAATTGGACTATAAAAGATTTATGAAGTTTACATATCTCACTTTATTTAATTGTTTGAATAACACATCAGAATCAATGCAAAACATTAAGTGCGGCCAGCATATTGCCGTAAAGGACTACACATAATTGATGTCTAACATAAGTGCCTTCGAGGCTATCATCTAATGGGATTAAACCTCAGAGTTTGCCTGTGTCATACAATTAACGACTTCACTCAACTCTTTCTAAGCAAGAAGAAGCCTTTAAGTAGGAGGGCGGCTCGTTGAACCAAGCCTTACCAGCCCAAACAATTTCATTGGGCTCTCCAGATGTACCTGCTGACAACGCTCGACTCTCAATACTTTGTGGTGAACGGCATCGCAATATACAAACCATAGAGCAAGAATTGTTAGTTAAATGCTATCAACAAGGCGCTGACTTTGTGCTGCAAGGGAATGTGGAGCAAATTGAAATTGCCGAAAAAGTACTGCGTAAACTTTACCAGCTAACCCAGAATAATAACGTTTTAGAAGAATCTAGAATCTATCAAGTAATCAACAATATGTCCGAAACCGCCTCTCAAGAAATCGAATTCGCACGAATCCAAGCGCCACTCAAACAGGTGATTGCAAAGTCCAAGTCGCAAAGCGATTACATGAACGCTATCGATAAATATGATGTGGTGTTTGGGATTGGGCCGGCCGGAACTGGCAAAACGTATTTGGCGGTGGCCAAGGCGGTTGACGCATTAATCAACGATGAGGTGTCCAGAATTGTTTTGGTTCGCCCGGTCGTTGAAGCGGGTGAGAACCTGGGTTTTCTACCTGGCGATATAAGCCAGAAAATCGACCCTTATTTACGACCGCTCTATGATTCTTTGTATGATTTATTGGGCTACGAACGAGTGACTAAGTTGATTGAGCGCAATGCTATTGAGCTAGCACCGCTAGCCTATATGCGAGGGCGTACGCTCTCTGATGCGTTCGTGATTATGGATGAAGCGCAAAACACCACTGTGTCGCAGATGAAAATGTTGCTAACCCGAACGGGCTTTGGCTCTAAGGTCGTCATCAATGGCGATTTGTCTCAAGTAGATTTGCCGAAAGGGACGTATTCGGGTTTGAAGCACGCGTTGACTATTCTCAGTAATGTGCGGGGTATTTTAGTGACTAAATTTTCTGCTAAAGATATTGTTCGCCACCCTTTAGTGCAACGAATCGTCGAAGCTTATGAAAAAAATGAGCGTCACGACTAATGAATATCGCCAGTAGTGACAAGCTTGACTCAAGCGTTCTCATTGAAGTTGTGGTGCAGAATGCCGTGGAAAGAGATATGTCTGCCTTAGTTCCGAGCGATGCTATGTTGAGTAATTGTGCACAACACAGTTTGGCTGTCTATTTGGATAGACAGATGACTGGGAAGGCCGGGCATGATTGTAAGGAGCTCGCTATTAGAATCGTCGGCGTGGAAGAAATGCAGACTCTAAATCGAACCTATCGTCACAAAGATAAACCAACAAACGTTTTGTCATTCCAGATTGAAAACCAGTTCGAACCGCTGTTAGAGGACGGTGAAGACCAGTTTCGTGATGTGGATCTTGGCGTGTTAGGAGATGTTGTGATCTGTCATCCGGTGATTATCGAGGAAGCCCAAGCCCAAGGTAAAACCATTGATCAACATTACCAGCATATGGTCGCCCATGGGGTTTTACACCTTTGTGGTTTAGACCATCAAGATGATGAAGAGGCTTCTATAATGGAGGCTATGGAAATAGAAATTTTAGCAATGCTCGGTGTGAAAAACCCTTATAGGACTTAGCTGACAATAGAATACAATGAATTATGAATAAGCCTGAAAAACCTCCTTCGAGACCACCCAACGCCTTTCTTAAAATGATTGCTGGATGGCTCCCCATTCAGCGCGCAGAATCCAAAGCTGATGTCCTAGAAAACCTACGCATGGCTGAGCAGGACGGAATTGTTGCGCGTGATGCCTATGATATGATGCAGCGAGTGCTCTATGTCTCAGATCTTAAGGTGCGAGACATTATGATCCCACGAAGCAGTATGATTTCGGTTGAGAAGGATGATCAATTGGATAGCTGTCTTGATGTGATGGTGGAGAGTGCGCATTCGCGGTTTCCGGTGGTGGACAACGAGCGAGACCAGATTATTGGGATTCTGTTAGCAAAGGACTTGCTTAGATTTTTTGATGAAGACCACAAACAAAAATTTAATATGCGCGACCTAACTCGTCCCGTGGTTTTTGTGCCGGAGAGTAAAAGGCTTAATGTATTGTTGAGTGATTTTCGTCAAAATCGAAATCACATGGCTGTGGTCGTTGATGAATACGGCAACGTCGCTGGTTTGGTGACTATTGAGGATGTGCTAGAGCAAATTGTCGGCGATATCGAAGATGAGCATGATTTCGAAGAAGAAGAGAGCATGATTCGAGAGTTAGATGACGGTGAGATTATTATTAAAGCCGTACTGCCCGTAGATGAGTTTAACGAGCATTTCAAAAGTGGTTTGAGCGAACGTGCGAGCGATACCGTCGGCGGTGTTATTTCGCAAACCTTGGGCCACGTGCCGCAGCGCGGTGAAACCATCGAGTTAGACACCATTAAGTTTGAAATAATTCATGCCGATTCCCGACGCATTCATTTAATCAGCGTTCGGTTTTAATCTGTGAGTAAAGATTAAAACCACCACAAAAACAATAATCCAACTAAATCATGTCCACAACTTCCCAGCCGACCGTTTATTTAATAGATGCAAGTATCTATATTTTTAGAGCCTGGTTTTCCGTTCCAGATTCCATGAAGGGCGCTGATGGGAGCCCCGTTAACGCGGTCTATGGATTTTGTCGGTTTCTCGCTGAATTCGTTGAAAAGAGTGACGCAACGCATATCGGCGTGGCGTTTGATGAAAGCCTAACATCTTCCTTTAGAAACGAGATTTATCCGCAATACAAGATGAACCGCGAACTGCCGCCGGAAGAATTAGCTAATCAATTTAAGCTCTGTCGTCGAGTTGCTGAAGCGGCTGGGTTTTATTGCGTGGGCAGCCAGCATTACGAAGCCGATGATTTGATCGCCAGTTTGGCGCTGTCGATGCGAAACCAGGGCTTTAGAAATATTATTGTCAGTGGTGATAAAGATCTTGCGCAATTGTTGCGCGGTGATGATTTATGGTGGGACTTTGCCCGTAACCAACAATTGGATGCGGCTCGGGTTGTCGATAAATTTGGCGTGCCGCCAGAAGCGATCCAAGACTACCTCGGTTTATGTGGAGATGCGGTTGATAATATTCCAGGTGTTCCGGGCGTAGGGCCAAAGACTGCATCAGCATTACTACAAGAATTTGCAACCGTAGAAGAGCTCTATGCAAATCTAGATAAGGTCGCGCACCTGAAAATACGCGGCGCAAAAACACTCGCAGCAAAACTTCGGACTAATCATGATCAGGCGCTTTTGTCTAAACGCTTAGCAACTGTCGCGTACGACGCGCCGGTGGCACAAAACATGGAAGAGCTTAAGCGAGGAGCAGCGGAAGTTGGAGTGTTTGAAGAGATCAGCCAAATTATTGGTGGGCGTGGAGATGGTGTATTCCGTCGTTTGGTGTACTCATCACGGGGCGTCCGTTAAATCAACAAGTTAAGAGATCCTTACCGACAGGTTAATCACCTTGTTAATCCATCTGGCTTCGGTATTATACTGATCGATACGCGATTGTTGCGGGGTTTGGCCTGTAAACATTGGCGTTGTAGTTAAGCCACAGATAGACACTGAAATAAACTGGAGTGTGTTTTGTACGAATCCTATTTCGGATTAACAGAGCGACCTTTTTCGATCGCCCCTGATCCTCAATATCTCTATATGAGTTCACGCCATAAAGAGGCGATGGCTCATTTGAGTTACGGGCTGTCGCAGGGTGGGTGTTTTATCGTCTTGACGGGAGAGGTCGGTACAGGGAAAACAACTTTATGTCGCAATTTGTTGGGGCAGCTTCCTGACAATGTAGACATTGCATTAATTCTTAATGCGAATATCAATGAAGTTGAGCTTCTTCAAACTATCTGTGACGAACGGAAAATACCTTATTCGCAGGACGCGACTCAAAAGCAACTACTAGACCTTATCAATGAGTATTTGCTAAGCACATTTTCAGATAACCGACATACGGTGTTAATCATTGATGAAGCGCAACTACTAAGTCGTGATGTGCTCGAACAAATTCGGTTGCTAACGAATTTAGAAACTAATACATCAAAGTTACTGCAAATAATTTTAATTGGTCAGCCTGAGCTCAACGATTTGCTGACTCGAAATGATTTGCGACAATTAGCGCAACGAGTGACTGCTCGTTACCATCTAGGTGCGTTGCAGCGAAATGAGATTGAGGAGTACGTAAATTATCGTTTGGGCGTAGCGGGTTGTAAGCAGGCATTGTTCAGTAAGCAGGCACTGCACAAATTACACACTGTGACGGAAGGAATACCGCGCAAAATTAACGTACTCGCAGATCATGCGCTATTAGCCGCTTATGCCAATTCTCAAGTTGTGGTCGATGCTAAGATGATAAAGGAGGCATCTAAGGAAGTGTTTTTTGATACCTCTAATCAGGATGGTGTCATTTCTAAAATCAAACAGTTTGCGGCATCAAATGGGGTGTGGTCGCTGGCAATTGTGGTTGTCATGCTGAATGTGTTGTTGTGGTGGGTTTTTACGAATAAACCAGCCTCCGGTCTAGACAATCTGGGAGGCCCGAAGAGTTCGGTCAATGAAATTCGTACGCAAGCTGGCTCGGAAGAACGACTAAGTGACGATCCCGAAGATGAGCTCGGTATCAAGCAGGTGGAAACAAAGTCAGCGCTGGTTGACGGCAGCCTAGAAAGAGTACAAGGCGATGCTCTGCCAACTGCTGCTGAAAACACAATAGGCGAAACCCCAAAAGAGCCGCAGGAGAAAGTTGACGATCTTTCGCCAGGGGTCGTAGTTATCGCTGACAAAGAACTTGATGCGACGGTCGACCCCGAATTATCGATCGAGGGCTTAAGCAAGTCAGATAGTGATCAGCGGCTTAATACGTCAATTGATGAGGAGATCGAAGGTTCCGCGGCTCTTTACAATAGCGCCTTGAGCCCTTCAATTAGCAGCACATTAAATTCTTCTGATGAATATCGGGATAGCGAACTGGCATTGTTGCTTGAAGCTTCTGCAGACACTACTGGGAGAATATCAGCATTTAGGAACCTAACCGAGCTATGGGGAGAGACGCTCCCTGACCAGCTCATTCAACCCGCTTGCGATGTCCTGTTAGATAAAAACCTATCTTGTGTTGGCTTTGGTGACTGGGAACAAATGATGCGTTTTAACCGACCGGCTATTCTTGTGTTGAATCATGAGAATCAATTGCACCGGGTGATTATCGGTGACGTTAACCAAGACTTGGCCGAAGTGGCGGTAGGCACCACTGTTCGAACCGTTCCAGTTAGAGAGTTACAAGCACGTTGGAATGGTAATGGCGTTATTTTTTGGCGACCTGATGACGGCCTAGCCGGTTCATTAAGTAATGAGAGGGTTTTTGCACAGGGTGCTAGCGGAGAGTCAATCTTGGCGCTTAAGTTAAAGTTGAATCAAGCGCTAGAGCGGGCTGGTATCGCTGCGTTAGAGTCAGTGTTGAGTCCAGAATTTGATTTGGAAATGTCGCAAAGAGCCTACGCACTGCAAACGCGTTTTGGCATCATCAGCGACGGCCGTATCGGCGCAGAAACTCAAATGCTAATGAATGAGCTAATTACGGGCGAGCAAACGCCTGTGTTATTCGAAAGAACCCGTTAAACTAGAATTGCTATGTCGACTATTCTTGAAGCACTAAAGAAATCTGAACAGGAACGTAAGCTAAATAAGGTTCCAACCTTATCAACCATGCAGGCGCCTGTGGAGCAATCTGTTTGGCCGTTTAGGTTGCTCGTTATTCTGTTGGTGACTCTCTTTGTTTTGATATCTTGGGTCGGCTTTAGCTGGTTTGTGATCCAGAATAACGATGAGCAAAGTGCTAGTAAGAAAATTGTACTCAATAACGACACGGTTGCGGCACAAACACGATTGGGTGACGGTACGGAAAGCCAGCCTGTTGTCGTAAACGTCGTTTCCTACGCAGGCGAAATCGCGCAACGTTTTGTTATGATCAACGGCAAAATGTTCCGCCAGGGAGATTTTGTTGAGCCTGGTTTAAAAGTGGATGAAATTCGTCCCGACTCGGTGATTTTGAATCGTCGCGGACAGCGAATCGAAAGAAAGCCCTAGTCTCTTTTGTTAATCATTTTAGTTGGCCTCTTCTGATTATTGTGAGCGCGGATAACTCATTTTGCTTACAAAATAGCCTGTGCAGCGTAGATCGATTGGGTATAATCGCGCGCATTCTGTAATTGCATTATTTAAACCTAGCTCCCGTTCCAGCAACCCAATTCTGGTTCCAACAATATAATCCTGGTCCCAACGGCCTAAATCATCATGAGTCTTTCGACCGAAGTAGCTAACCGTCGTACGTTTGCCATTATCTCGCACCCTGATGCGGGTAAGACGACGTTGACCGAACGTTTGTTGTTGTCAGGCGGAGCAATCCAGATGGCCGGCAACGTAAAAGCACGTAAATCCGGTAGGCATGCAACTTCTGATTGGATGGAGTTGGAGAAGCAAAGAGGTATTTCAGTAACATCATCAGTCATGCAATTTGAGTATGGCGATAAGATGATTAATCTCTTGGATACACCAGGCCATGCAGATTTTTCAGAAGATACCTATCGAACCCTAACCGCGGTCGATTCCGCACTGATGGTGATCGATATTGCAAAAGGCGTGGAGGTGCGAACGATTAAATTGATGGATGTTTGCCGTTTACGTACCACGCCAATAATGACCTTTGTCAACAAAATGGACCGTGAAGGACGTGATCCGATTGAGGTCATGGATGAGGTTGAGTCTGTCCTCGATATAGCGTGTGCGCCAATGACATGGCCCGTTGGTTCAGGTAAGTTATTTCGGGGCGTTTATCGTCTTTATGACGACACGACTCATCTATTTGCAGGCCGGCCCGGCAATCACGAAACTGATGATCAGCTAATTAAAGGGTTGGATAATCCAGAGTTGGATGAGGCCTTGGGTGATTTAGCAAATGATCTCAGAGAGGAGTTGGAGCTGGTTCAAGGTGCCAGCAACGAGTTTGACCATGAGTTGTACTTGAGCGGTGATTTAACGCCAGTTTTCTTTGGTTCAGCTATCGCAAACTTAGGGGTGGATGAGTTGATGGCAAACTTTGCTGAACACGCACCTCCCCCTCAAGGACGCTCGGCGGAAACTCGGGAAGTGAGTGCATCGGAAGAAAAATTCACTGGATTTGTTTTTAAGATTCAGGCGAACATGGATCCTGCACATCACGATCGCATCGCATTCTTGCGCATCACCTCTGGTAAATTTGTTAAAGGGAAAAAACTTCGTCATGTACGCATAAAACGAGATGTGGCGATCAATAATGCAAGCTCATTTATGGCAGCGAAACGGGATCAAGCGGATGTGGCCTACGCTGGAGATATCATTGGCGTCCACAATCACGGTACTATCCAAATAGGCGATACCTTTACGGAAGGCGAAGAGTTGAAATTTACTGGGATACCCAACTTTGCTCCCGAACTATTTCGGCGCGTTAGGTTGCAAGACCCGCTCCGCGCCAAAGCACTGCAAAAGGGCTTGATTCAGTTGAGTGAAGAGGGTGCAACCCAAGTTTTTAGGCCGCTCATTAACAATGATTTGATATTAGGGGCTGTGGGCATACTGCAGTTTGATGTTGTTGCGTATCGCCTAAAAGCTGAGTACAACGTCGAATGTGGTTTTGAGCCGGTTCAGGTTTCAACTGCACGTTGGTTGCATTTTCCTGATGGTAAAACTGAAGAAGATTTTCGTCGTAAAAATGAGAGTCATATCGCGATTGATGGCGCGGAGCATATGACATACATAGCTCCGAATATGGTTAATCTGCAGCTTACGATAGAGCGATGGCCTGATGTGGATTTCAGAGAGACCCGAGAAATTTAACCAAGTTCTATTTCACCTCGTTAAATTTAGTCGTGGCGTCTTGGAACTGCAAAGACGCAAGCCGCCGATAAAGCGGTGATGATTCGAGTAGGTCGCTATGCGACCCTATCGACGCCAACTTCCCGTCTTCAAGAACTGCAATACGATCTGCTCCCACAATCGTTGAAAGTCGATGGGCAATAATCACCGTGGTGCGTTCTTGCATTAATGATTCTAGCGCTTGTTGAACATGAAACTCGCTTTCTGAATCTAAGGCGCTGGTCGCTTCATCTAGTAATAGTATTCGAGGGTCTTTTAGAATGGCGCGTGCAATGGCAATGCGTTGCCTTTGTCCGCCACTGAGGCGCACTCCTTGTTCTCCTAGAAAGCTATGGTAACCATCCGGGAGTTTTTCAATGAACTCATGTGCGTGCGCGGCCTTTGCAGCATTCATAACATCTTCGTCAGTAGCGTTTGATTTTCCATAGCGAATGTTGTGAAAAACATCGCCGCTAAAGAGAGAGGGCTGTTGTGACACAACCGCAATTTGCGCTCTTAGGTCTTGCGGTGTTAACGACTTAATATCAATGCCGCCTATAGTGATGCTCCCTTCATTGGGGTCATAAAAACGTTGCAGTAATTCAAATACGGTTGATTTGCCGGCGCCAGACGGCCCAACCAAAGCAAGGGTTTCCCCAGCGGTTATTTGCAAGCTGAAATTCTCTAAGGCATTGATGCCCGGGCGCGAGGGGTACTGAAACGAAACCGAGCGGATATTCATTTCCGCAGGTAAGCCGTCTGCCGTTTGCGGATTGGGTGGGCTGTCAATCAAGCTTTCCACTTCGAGTAATTCGAATAATCGCTCTGTTGCGCCTGCGGCGCGTTGTACTTCTCCGATGACCTCAGAGATGGTGGCTACCGCACTTGCCACAACAATTGCGTAAAACACGAATGCACCAAGCTCGCCTCCGGTCATGGTGCCATTGATGACATCATTTCCTCCGACCCAAATCATGCTCACTATGCCGCCAAAGATCAATATGATTACCGCGGCAATTAGTAAAGCGCGTTGTCGAATTCTTCGAGTAGCCACTTCAAATGCCGTCTCGACATGCTTGCTAAATGCGATCCGCTCGTTATTTTCTTGTGTGAAACTCTGCACTGTTTTTAGTTGTTGGATGATCTCGCCAGCGTAGGCGCCAACATCGGCGATGGTGTCTTGGCTCTCGCGAGATAGTGACCTCACTCGCCGACCAAAAAATAAAATAGGGACAAGTACAATTGGGACAGAGGCCAACACCAAAATGCTGAGCTTTAGATTCGTGATAAGCAGCATGATCAAGCCGCCAATAAAAGTAAGGCTGGAACGCAAAGCCATTGACGCGGAAGAGCCAATAACGGTTTGCAGTAGCGTAGTGTCGGTGGTCAATCTCGACATGATCTCGCCACTTTTGTTTTCTTCAAAATAGTTTGGATGCAAGTCCAAGAGGTGGTCAAACACCGATTGCCGGATATCCGAGGAGACACGTTCACCTAGCCACGACACTAAATAGAAGCGTACATAGGTACCGCCCGCCATCAGCACTGCAATGGCGATGATTAATTTTGCAGCATTCTTTAGTTGTTCAGTAGAGCCACCAATGAATCCCTCATCTATCAATACGCGGACGCCTTGCCCCATTGCCAGGGTCACAGCCGCAGTAAAGATTAGTGCAACACCTGCTGCCAGCAGCTTTGGTTTGTAGGCCAATAGGTATTGGCTTAGGCCCTTGAGTATTGCGAAGCTGCTTTTAGTTGCCATAAAAAGGTGTCAATTGAGTAGGGTTGAGCGAGGGTGATGTTGTCTAAGGGTTTTGTGATCTTGATGGTTTTTCTGATTAGAGTTTCTTTAATATTGACGCAGTGGCTAATAGTCAAGAAATATCGAAACTGAGTATGTGCTTGGCATCTTGGATTAATGCGATATTTCCAGTCAATTGGATGAATGAATTACGTTACAATCCGCTGTCTTATAAAACCGATTAAAATTACTCATGACTGTTACTCGATTTCCACCAAGCCCTACTGGTTACTTACACATAGGCGGCGCGCGCACAGCCTTGTATTCATGGTTGCACGCCAAGCAGAACCAAGGAAAGTTTGTGCTGCGTATTGAGGATACTGATCTTGAAAGAAGTACCCAAGAGTCTGTGCAAGCTATTCTGGATGGCATGGAATGGCTGGGTCTCGATTACGACGAAGGGCCGTACTATCAGACCCACCGGTTTGATCGATACAAAGAGGTTGTGGCTGAGCTACTCGAATCGGGTAATGCCTATCACTGCGAATGTTCACGAGAGCGCCTAGATGTAATGCGTGAAGAGCAAAAGGCTGCCGGCAATAAGCCAAAGTACGATGGGCGTTGTCGTGGGCTTAAGCTGCCTGCAGCAGACAATACGGTTGTGCGTTTCACTAACCCTCTTCAAGGAGAGGTGGTGATAAAAGATTTGGTGAAGGGCCCAATAGTCATATCAAATGAGGAGTTGGATGATTTGGTTATCGCTCGAAGTGGTGGGGTGCCGACCTACAATTTAACAGTGGTCGTTGATGACATGGATATGGGAATTACTCACGTCATCCGCGGCGACGACCATATTAATAATACGCCACGACAGATAAATATCCTTGCCGCACTCGGCGCTGAGCTACCTCATTATGCACATGTACCGATGATTCTCGGCCAAGACGGTGCAAGAATGTCAAAACGCCATGGTGCTGTTGGTGTTATGCAGTATCGAGAAGATGGTTTTCTGCCAGAGGCGTTGTTGAGTTATCTGGTGCGCCTCGGGTGGTCACACGGCGATCAAGAAATATTTACGATTGAGGAGTTGCTTGAATTATTCAAGGTTGAAGATGTCAGTCGTTCTGCATCCGCGTTCAATCCGGAAAAATTGTTGTGGGTGAATCATGAGTTTATTAAGGCAATGTCAGCTGAAGACCTATTGGAGAAATCGTCATGGCATTTTGATCAAGCGGATCTCAAGCGGGGCGATGGTGCGCATGCAATAAAGGTTGTTGAATTGGTCAAAGAGAGGTGCAAAACTTTGCTAGAGCTAGTTGAGCAGACGAAATTCTTTTTTCAAGAGGTAAGCTCCTACGATGAGGCTCAGGTACGTAAGCATATCAAGGCTGGCTCTCCGGAGCTGCTTAATGCGCTTATCGGTAGATTGGCTGAGTTGAATGAGTGGAGTGTTGAAGCAATTCAGCAGAGCGTGCAGAGTATCGTTGATGAGTATGAGGTCGGTTTTGGTAAGGTGGCGCAGCCAGTTCGAATTGCCGTGACGGGCAGTACTGTCTCGCCTTCTATAGATCAAACTTTATCTCTATTGGGAAAGGAAGTGACCTTGGTTCGCTTAAAGTCGGCTGTTCCGGCCTTTGAGCAAGCTTTAATTGAGCGCTCGTAGAACCATTCCAGATCTAAGTACGCCCCTGAGCAAGCATCTGTTGCTTTAACTGGACGTACACTCTAATAAATTCACAATTAAGGCTTAGAATGACGGCCAAAGATGAAATAAAATTAATTAGAAAGTGAATTGAAAACTTTTCGCTGCTAGAATCGAGGGTGATTAGGGTTTATTTCGTCGAAGACCAATGTTTTATTGGATTGGTTTTCAAATTCGGTATAGACTTTAAGTCAAGAAGTTCTACTTAAGATAGAACCAAGATAATAAGTTTGATTAGTCTGTCGTGTTTAGCGCTAATGTTGGTGTTTTATTGGATGCCGTTTTTTTAGTTAAAAATATAAGGACACACCTTAGGAGAAAATGCCTCTTATAGAGTAGTTAGTTTTTCAATTTCTGAAATACACTAGCTTCTGAGATTAAAGGGGTACCCCCGTCTTTCGAAAGAAAAGGCACTCTCTAGAAGGCGACTCATTCGTGATTTAACTGTTCCTGTTTTTTTAACGGGGGCGTTAGGCGCCTTAGTCGGTCTAAGCTCTATTTATTGGGTTCTTGTTCTAAGTTTCAATTTCTTTTTATTATTTGTGCAAAATTATTTGTATATAGCTCCTTTATTGAAATGAATGAGCTTTGTATGGGTAAAAGACTTTGTATGGGTAAAAGAATTTGTTTTGAAGTTTGTTGTGCTGGTAGTTTTGCTCACATGCTTTGAATTGAACGGGGGTTTGCTCTAAAGTTATTTTTCTGAGAGCTAGGCCGTTCCATTTGATTTTTTTATTAAGCGACTTTTGTATAAGAGTTGTTGATGTCGAAAAGAAGTCAATTAGGGGATGGTCGTGTTTTTGGTTTGATGTTTTCTGGGTTGAATCCACCACTATTGAATCTATTACAATAGATTTCATTAACACGAGGTTAAGTTGAAAATGAAAAAAACTGTGTTGAATCGGATGAGTCAAGCTATAGCAATTGTTGTTATAGGCCTGGCCGCTGCGACTACCGCGGTAGCGCAGACATCAGGTGCGTCAGTGGACCAAGCGTTTGCTAAAGAACTGAAACTTGTAGAAGGTTTAAAAGTCTACAATGATCAATTGGCAAAGCAGTTGGACGCGCAACAAAAAGCGAAAGGCGAAATTCGAGCATCTATTGTTCAGTCGAAAGATTTAGGCCCTCAAGTAGTGCCGATACTGACAAAAATGTTAGGGTCTTTGGAGCAGTTCATTAACGCCGATTTACCTTTTCATTTAGACGAGCGTAAAGCGAGTGTCGGTGATCTAAAGGCGTTGATGCTTAATTCTGAAGCATCCACTTCAGATCGATTCCGCAACATCATGGATATTTACGGGGTTGAAACCGAATACGGTAATACTTACGAAGCCTATCCAGGTACAGTCGGTGAAACGCCTGTTGATATGCTCCGGGTCGGTCGCTTAGGTCTTTATTATCAGACTAAGGATCAGAAAGTTTCCGGAATGTGGGATAAGAGTGCTGGGCAGTGGGTTGAGCTAGACAGCAGTCACAATCGAGATATTCGCAAAGCAATTAAGGTGGCGGCTAAAACAATCGCGCCTGAATTGATGAATCTTCCAATTTCTGCACCAGAGGGTTCATAACATGAAGCGTCTACTTATATTAGCAGCAGCTTTGACTGCAGCCATCATCATCGCGCCAGTTCAAGCTCAAAACCTTGATCAATTGTTAGAGCAAGTGAGAACTGGAACATTACAGAAAACTAAAGCCGCTGCGGATCTTGAGAAGCGCTTTCGTGGCGCAGGTGCAGGCAAAGCCGGCATCGTATCAGCATTGCAAACGCAACGAGCACAGCTTGAAGCGCGTAGTGAAGCCTTAGAGAATCAATTTGCGACCAACGAAGAAGAGCTAAATGGCTTGCGTAGTCTACGTGAGCGAGAGCTTGGCGATCTGAAAGAGCTTTTTGGTGTTATCCAGCAGGTTACGGGTGAGTCAGAAGCGGCTTTCGATACTTCGAATATTTCAGCACAATTCCCAGGTCGATCAGCTAAGTTTGGTGCGATTTCTAAGAAAATCAACCAATCGAATACTTTGCTAACGGCTGGTGAGATTGAGTCTGTGTGGCGTGAAGTCTTTAATGAAATCGTGCAACAAGGCAAGGTTTCTAAGTTTAATACTACGGTAGCGACAGCGGCCGGCGATAAGGAAGAAAGAAGCGTTACTCGAGTAGGTGTTTTTAACCTTGTGAGTGAAGACGCCTATTTGACATATGGTGCAGGCGGTGTGGCTGAATTGCCACGTCAACCCGACGGCCGCTTTATTGGCCAAGCCAATGATTTGATGGGCGCTTCTGGCGGTACGGTTGGTTTTTCAGTTGATCCGACTAAAGGAACGCTTTTGGGTGCGGCAGTTGAAAGCCCAAGCTTGATGGAGCGAGTGGATCAAGGTGGTCCAGTTGGCTACATTATCCTCGGTGTAGGCTTGTTGGCTGCATTGATTGCAATCTACAAGATTGTAACGCTAATGGGTATTGCCAGCGCGGTACAGAAGCAAGCGGCTAATCCTGGTTCACCTTCAGACAAAAACCCACTGGGCCGCGTATTGAAAGTAGCGCAGAACAATCCAGGTGGTGATACCGAAGCCTTGGAGCTCAAGCTTTCTGAAGCGATCATGAAAGAGACGCCAAAGCTGACGTCTTGGTTAATGTTCTTGAAGATCGTTTCTGTGGTAGCACCTTTGGCAGGTCTACTTGGAACGGTATTGGGTATGATCGAAACGTTCCAGTCAATTACCTTGTTTGGTGCCGGCGATCCCAAGTTGATGGCGGGCGGTATTTCACAGGCGCTTGTGACCACGGTGTGTGGCTTGGTTGTCGCGATTCCAATCGTATTACTTCATACAGCGGCGGCAAGTAAAGCCAAGCGCGTAGAAGAAATATTGGAAGAGCAGTCAGCTGGAATGGTTGCGCGTCAAATAGAAGGTTAGTAGGAATTGACTTGCCTTGGTTGAGAGCTTTTTCAACTAGTTTTCTCAACTAGTTTTCTCAACTAGGGCATCAAACTAATAGAGATTTTTACCTTACTAGTCGTCGCTTCGTGCACTTTTTTGCTGATCGACACTAGTAAAAACTAAGAGGTTTCAACAGATGCCAGAATTTATTTTAGTCATCGTCGAATCAATTCGTAATTTTATGGACTTGGGCGGTCCGGTTTTATATTTGATTGCCGGCCTGCTTATTATTATGTGGTTCATGATTTTAGAGCGAATAATGTATTTCCGTGGACCTCATAAGCAAGCGGTAAAAGCAGCGATTGACCAGTGGGAGGGCCGTAAAGAGCGTACCTCATGGGCGGCTCATCAGGTTCGTGAGGAATTAGTTTCTTCGGTGGCGATCAAGATGCGCGAGAATCTACCTATGATTCAGGCGTGTGTAGCACTTGCTCCGTTATTTGGTTTGTTGGGGACAGTAACTGGAATGATTGAAGTATTCCAAGTTATGGCTGTCAATGGCACCAGCAACGCGAGGGCGATGGCAGGTGGTGTATCGCAAGCAACTGTGCCTACCATGGCAGGAATGGTGGCGGCTTTGTCTGGCCTCTTCCTAAGCTTTTGGTTGCAACGTAAATATGAGCAAGAACGTGAATTGTTAGGCGAGCATTTAACGCTGGATCACTAAGCTCCTAAATAGTTGTTGGGCTAATACTAAAGCCTAAAACAATTTAGATGAGCGTATAAGATTGAGCTATTAGAAACAGATTAAACCCTAATATGGGGAGAATTAAATGAGACGAGTTAGTCGAAACAAACAAGAAGATGACACCAAAATTGACATCACGCCGATGCTGGATGTGGTCTTTATTATGTTGATCTTTTTCATTGTTACCGCGAGTTTTATTAAAGAGAGTGGGGCTAAGGTTAAAAAGCCAGATGCTGAAACTTTTGTATCAAAACCCAAGGCCAGCATTCTTTTAGCAATCAATGAAAAAGATGAGATTTGGTTGGATCGACGTAAGTTGGATCCTCGGGCGGTAAAAGCAAATTTAAGTCGCTTGCGTGCTGAAACTCCCGATGGTGAGGTGATTGTGCAGGCTGATGAAAATTCAACCGCTGAAACTGTTATGAAGGTTGTTCAAGCTTTGAAAGATGCGGGAATTCCTGTTCCAACGATTGCAACGGAGTCGGAGTAAATTATGTCTAGAACTATCATCGCATCGGTACTATCTGTATTCGTTACACTTGCATTGATCTTCGGTATGTACCAACTGATCAAAATGGATGAGCCAGATTTAGCGGCTAAAAAATCCGTAAAACTGCCGGATTTCGTACATTCTGATAAGAACGAAGATTTACAGACAATTGCCCCTAAACCTGATCGCCCCGATGATGTGCAAGAACAGCCAGATGTACCAGAGGCTGACCTGACACCGGACAGGGTAGATATTAATAGCAACTTGAATCTGGGCGCTGTGAAGGTTGGCATCAATCGTGATCTAAAGGGTTTTAATTCAAATGATGGAGAGTATCTGCCTATTTTTAGAGCACCTCCAATATATCCGCGTCGTGCGCAAGAGCGTGGCTTATGTGGGTGGGTTGAGCTGACATATACCGTTACGGCAAGTGGCGGTACACGTGATCCAAGAGTAACAGCGAGTTCGTCTTCTATGTTTGAGCGATCAGCAAGTAAAGCGGCATTGAAGTATAAATATAAGCCGCGTCAAGTGGGTGGTAAGCCGGTTGATGTTCCCAATGTTCCAATCAGAATTGTATTTGAAATGGAAAGTGGCTGTTAGGCAGTTAATGGCCAATTTATCTTCATCGACTATTAAATTACCGATTCAGAAAAAGTATTAGAGGTATGACTATGTATAGAATTATCAAACCAATATTGATTGCCGTTTTATTAGCGCCTATTGCGTTTACCGCAGAGCTTTCTTTAGGGCTAGCAGGAGCAAGTGCTCAAGAAGGTGAAGGACGTACTAAACGCAAGGCAGTTCGAATAGAATCTATTCGTCAAAAGCATGTAAAAAACTTCGAAAAAATCAACGAGGCATTCGACGCTGAAAATATCACCGAAGCACAGCGTTTACTGGCCAAATTAGAAGCAGAGCCTGACCTTAATAACATTGAAAAAGCGTACGTCGCTAATTATAAAGGTAACATCTTTTTTAGTAAGGACAATTTGCGTGGTGCTTTGAGTGAGTTCAAGAAAATCATGTCTTTGCAAGAAGGGGTGCCAGTAAGCTTCTATAACCAAATAATGTACGTGATTGCCCAGGTATATTTCTCTCAGGAGAACTATCGGGAAGCACTAAATTACGCACAGCGTTGGTTGAAAACACAAGAAGAACCAACGGCTGATGGTTACATGTTGGTCGGCCAAGCGCACTATATGCTCAAGGACTACAACCGAGCACTCCCAATGGTGCAAAAGGGTATTCAAAAATATATCGATTTAGGCAGTACTCCTAAAGAAGGTTGGTTAAATCTGTTAAGCAGTATCTATCGTCAAAAGTCGGACTATCGAAAAATGTTGCCGGTACTTAAGCAGCTCGTACAGCATTACCCGAAGAAAACCTATCTTCTGACGATGGGTGGTGTGTATAACGAGTTAGATGATCCAGCGCGTATGACTGCAATGTATCAAGCTATGTACGACCAGGGGTTATTGACCGCAGAGTCTGAAATTGTCACCTTGTCTTCACTGCAAATGTCTCAAGATAATCCCCACAAAGCTTCCGAGATCATAGGTAAAGGCCTGAATGACGGGATTGTTAAAAAAGATTTAAAAAATTATCGAATTTATGCGCAGGCGCTCTACCTTTCTAAGGAGTTCGAAAAAGCGCTTGATCCTTTGAGCAAGGCCGCTTCAAGATCTTCCGATGGCAAGCTTTATAATCAATTAGCGCAGTCGTATATTGCACTAAATCGATGGGCTGAAGCAGACAGCGCAATTTCAAAGGCGCTTAGTAAAGGTAAATTACAAAATACTGGACAGACTCTGATCAGCCAAGGTCTAGTTCGATTTGAACAAAAGAAGTATGAAAGCTCAAAAGCGGCGTTTAACAGAGCACTCAAGTTTGAGAAAGTATCTGTAGCGGCCCGTAATTGGATTAAGTATGTCGACAATGAAGTTTATCGAATTAAAGAGCTTCAAAAAGAAATTGTCATTAATACAGACGTCGAAGTTTAAGATGAGGTTAATAATGAGTACAGTGTTACGAAAAAACTCTGCTAAACAGCAGCGAGTGGCAACGGGGATAGTATCCCTCGCATTACTAGCTCTGACACCCAGTGTTTCTTGGGCTGATAAGACAGATGAGATTGTTAATAGCGGCTTGAATCGACAAAAATCAGGTGCTGCGTCGCAAGGCCGAATCGATAAATTATCTGAAGCGACGGATAAGATCGTTTCTCAATATCATCAGCAGCGTAAAGTCGTTGAGGGATTGAAAGTCTATAACGATCGTCTTCGTCGTACTCTTACTGCGCAAGAAGAGGCGATGGGTAAGCTCGAGCAATCAATTGAAGATGCTTCATTAATTGAGCGGCAGATTGTTCCATTAATGCTTCGAATGATCGAAGGCTTAGATAAATTTGTTGCGGCTGATATTCCATTTAAGAAACCTGAAAGAGAAGCCAGAATTAAACGGATTCGCGGCTACCTTACTAATGCCAATGTCTCAGCTGCAGAGCGATTCAGACAGGTGCTCGAGGCTTACTCTATCGAGAATAATTATGGTGCTACGATCGCAGTATATGTCGAGACACTACCCTTATCTGAAGGCGACCTAACTGTAAATGTTCTTCAAGTTGGACGCTCTGGACTATATTACCAAACACTTGATGGCACACAGTCGGGTTATTGGAACAAAAACGATAAATCCTGGAATGATCTGGACTCTTCATTTGATGAAGGTATCGCGCAGGCGATAAGGATCACCCAAGGTAAAGAGTCTAGGGGCCTGATGCACCTCCCACTAGTTGCACCGGAGGTAATGTAATGAGACTTCGCATGACAAGAAATGTAATAGCAGCGTTGGTTGCACCCCTGTTGGTTGCTGCGACCATGTTGCCAACTGTTAGTATGGCTCAATCTAGTGCTAGTGCATTGGATATCAACCGAATAGTATCTGCGACCCGGTCTGCTGCATCTAAGGATAAGTCGACCAATGCATCACGCGAACAGACATTTAAATCGGAGCGTAACAAGCAGCAAGGCCGCTTGAGCTCAATGAAGAATGAGAGAGCTCGTCAAGAACGTATTAGTGATCAACTCGATGCTCAATTTACCGTCAATCAAACCACTATTGAGGAGCTTCAAGTTGATTTGGCCAAAGAGTTGGGTGATCTGAAAGAGTTGTTTGGTGTGATACAGCAGACGGCTAGTGAAGCTCAAGAGGACTATAAAACGTCGCTTATTAGTACGCACTATCCAGAGCGTTCTGAGAACCTACGGCTAATGGTCGCTAAGATGGCGAGTTTAACCGATCTCGTTTCTATTGATGAAATCGAAGACCTTTGGTTTCAACTTCAAAATGAAATGAATGAGCAAAGTAAGATTGTGAAATTCACCGCTCCTGTTACCTATGTGAGTGGCCAAGAAGAAAATGAAGCAGGTGATCTGATCAACGTTTTTGCAACTGAAGATCGAGAAATAACTCGAGTCGGTATATTTTCAGCTGTAACGGGTGACGACATTGCAAATTACGACAATGAGCGCGGTTTAGTTTTGTTGGATCGAAAGATGGATTCCGGCTTTATCGGTCAATCAAATGCTTTGCAATCATCAACCGACGGAGTTACTTCGTTTCAATTGGACCCAACCAGAGGCGCACTTTTGTCAGCCTTGGTTGAAAGGCCCTCTCTGTGGGAAAAGGTTCAAGAGGGTGGTGTAGTCGGTTATGTGATCATTTCTCTCGGTATTATTGCTCTCATTATTGCTGCATTCCGTATTATGGTTTTGTCGGGTGTAGAAAGTAGTGTTAAAAAGCAAGCTAAGGATCTTAAGCGTCCTTCATTGAAAAATCCTTTGGGACGCGTACTTAAGATTTATCAAGATAACCCAAGTTCTGATCCTGAATCTATGGAATTAAAGCTTGCGGAAGGCATTTTGAAGGAAGGGCCTAAGCTCAATCAGTGGATTATGTTTATTAAAATCATCGCGGTTGTAGCTCCACTGCTTGGACTATTGGGTACCGTTACCGGCATGATTCAAACATTCCAGGCAATTACACTCTTTGGTGCGGGTGATCCTCAGACAATGGCTGGGGGTATATCACAAGCTCTTGTGACAACGGTTCTAGGGTTAGTGGTAGCGATTCCTACAGTATTCTTACATTGGTTAGCTTCAAGCCGCGCTAAGCGGATTGAAGAAACTCTCGAAGAAACTGCGAATGGTTTGGTAGCAGAACAATATCAAAATCATAGTTAGTCGACGCACTTGTAGTATTGCTCTAATAGAATTTAAAATAGGTAGAATTGAATGAAACGACTTGGTAAATCTCTTAACGAAGAAGAAACCGATATTGATATCACGCCGATGTTAGATGTGGTTTTTATCATGCTGATTTTCTTTATTGTTACCGCGAGTTTTGTGAAGGAGTCTGGAGTGGGGTTATACAGTCCTCCCGTTAGTGAAGATCCGCCAAATCCAGATGCACCTAAGCCCATTGTGGTTAAGGTGACAAAATTGGATGAGATTAAGATCCAAGACCGAGTGGTAGACTTTCGCGCTGTTAAACCAACTATTACACGACTCAAGGCTGAGAGTCCGGAGTCAGCTGTGGTTGTTAAGGTAGATAAGAAGGCGAAAACAAAATATATCATCCAGGCTGTCGACGGTATTCGTCAGGCAAAAGTCGACTTACCTTCTGTGTCGATATCAACTGAATGACGATTCAATTTGTAAATCTAAGAAAGGGGTGATTGTTCACCCCTTTTTTATTGCCTTAATTTCTCTAAGATAGCTCTAAGGCGATAGAAATTTAGAACAATATTTTAAGTTTAACCTGTGCAAGCACTGTAACTACTCAGGAATGAATAGTTGATCTATAATCGAAGCGTTGGTTCCACTGTTAGTAGGAGTACTACAAATGAAAATAGCGATAAACGGGTTTGGTAGGATTGGGCGAAATGTTCTTAGAGCTCTTTATGAGAATGGGTACAAGGATCGTATCGAAATAGTTGCTATTAACGATTTGGCGCCTACTGAAACCAATGCGCACCTACTTCAGTACGATACGACACATGGACGATTTAATGCTGAGGTAACAAGTGATGCTGATTCAATAAGTATCGATGGAAAACCAATACCGACTTTTATGCAACGAGATCCAGTGAAATTGCCGTGGAAGGAACTTGCAGTAGACATCGTATTTGAATGTACAGGTTTTTTTAGATCTAAAGAGAAAGCATCCTTACACCTTCAAGCGGGGGCCACTAAGGTGCTTGTATCTGCTCCTGGTAAAGGGCTTGATGCAACTATCGTTTATGGTGTCAATGATGACGTTCTGCGCAGTACAGACCTGTTAGTGTCTAACGCGTCATGTACCACCAATTGTTTGGCGCATGTTGCGAAAGCGGTCAATGATACTTTAGGGATTGAGCATGGTTTGGCCAACACCATTCATGCCTATACCAATACCCAAAACTTACTCGATTCTTATCACAAAGACAAACGTCGAGCGCGCGCTGCCGCGTATTCAATGATTCCGACATCTACTGGCTCGGCAAAGGCTATAGGCTCTGTCATCCCTGAATTGGATGGAAAGTTGAATGCCGTAGCAGTGCGTGTACCTACCTTAAACGTGTCTCTTCTGGATTTTACATTTGTGTCCTCCAAACCGGTGGAGTTGACACAACTTGAAGATATTTTTGCTGACTATGCTGCTACCAGAAAGGGAGTTTTTGATGTCAGCAGGCAACCTCTCGTTTCGGTCGACTATAATCACAACTCGCATTCGTGTGTGGTGGATATGGAACAAACTCGAATCAATGGTAATCTAGTTAAAGTATTGGCGTGGTACGACAACGAATGGGGGTTTTCCAATCGAATGCTGGATACCGCGTTATCAATGGGAACATAGTTAACTTATTACGTTCAACAGGCGAACAGAGAATATCAAGTCATTGTCATGCTAAATAAATCCAATAAGCGTCAGAAGTTGATTGACCTAAAGCTCCATGACTCTGGTATTCGAGCTCAATTTGAAGTTGGAGATACCCGAGTTGAAGATTTTTCATTTAATCTCAATGGCATTAACTTTGATTTCAGTAAAACCCACATTAGTAATGATCTGATCGACGAATATGCAACTTTTGCGGAAGAGAGAAATCTTACTGGTTTTAGAACCAAGCTATTTTCAGGCGAAAAGATCAACATTACCGAGCAGCGCTCAGTATTGCACCCATTGCTTCGAGATTTGGGTAACCACGGTATTGAGGTTGATGACTGTGAATTTATAAGCCAAGCACAGATATCTCAAGAGAAACTTTATCAACACTTGGCCGGCATCCAGGAGCTAATTAAGCAACGTACTGTACCGATTAAAAACATAATCCATGTCGGTATTGGGGGTTCATCTCTTGGTACTCAACTCTTATTTGAAGCACTGAAAAAGCATGATGAATCTGTTGCCATCCACTTTTTAGGGAACATTGATGCTCATCAACTAACTTCCATTCTGGCTCAATGTGATGTAACTGATACCTTTGTTATCGGTGTTTCTAAGACCTTCAGTACGGCTGAGACTTTGCAGAATATTAGATCGATCAAAGCTTGGTACGAGGAAAGCGGCGGTGAAGTGTTCTACGAAAATCTTTATGCCGTTACAGCGAATGAGGTCAATGCTACTAAGTTCGGAGTAGCGAGTCCCAATATTATTACTTTCCCTAATTGGGTTGGCGGTCGATACTCTGTCTGGTCGGCGGTTTCTTTGTCAGCAATGATTTTATTGGGGGCAAGCAAATTTAAAGAATTTCTATTGGGTGCCGCTGAGGCAGACAAGCATTTTGTGTCTACGCCGTTGGAGCAAAACATTAGTTTTATTGCGGCGGCCCTTGACCATTACTACACGAATTATTTTGAAGCACAGAGCAGGGCAATCTTCGCCTATGACCATCGTTTACGTTCCTTGGTTGGATACCTCCAACAGCTTGAAACGGAGAGTAACGGTAAAGATCGTCAACGTAACGGTGATAAAGTTGATCAAAAAACATCACCCGTACTTTGGGGTGGGGTAGGTACCGATGCACAGCATTCTGTATTTCAAATGCTGCATCAGGGGACGAATCTTATACCGACAGAATTTATATTGGTTGTGAATCCTGAGCATAATCATGTTGATCACCACCGAGAACTATTGGCAAACGGGATAGCGCAAGCCGCTGCTTTATTGGCAGGACAGGATGAGGCGACTGTTCGTTCCATTCATGCAGACGATGATCTCTCGGAGTTAGCAATCGCTGCTAAAATATTTTCTGGAGACCGACCATCAACAACAATCTTATTAGACGAACTAACACCTAGTAACTTGGGTAGTCTATTAGCATTTTATGAACATCGTACTTTTTGTTTTGGTGTCCTTGCTAATATTAATTCATTTGATCAGATGGGGGTCGAGTTAGGAAAGCGACTAGCAGTGGAGATACTCCCACTCTTGGCAGAGGACAGCCCGCTCCCGACAGAAACGACCATTGATCAATCTACATTAGAAACCATTAAGAAAATTACCGAACTAAGTCGGCAATAATAGGCCTGTTGGTCGTTCTGGTGGCTCCAACTCGTCAGCCAATAAGGCTGGCTGAAACGCTAATCGAGTTTAAATGCAACTCTAGTCGTAAATGCGTCGCTCACCACCGCTCTGCCGGTTTCTTCATTGCGAGCGGGAGAGAATCTCCATTTCTTTACAGCTCGTAAGGCTGCTTCATCGAAAACTTTAGGGGGTTCCGAAGCCTTGACCGAAATATTTATCGGTTCACCTTTAATGTTGACGGCGAAATTGACTTCGACCCAACCCTCTTGATCCTTATTGAGGGCTCTATTTGGGTAACGAGGACTTGCTCTGCTGATTATTTTCGCAGGGATTATTTTCACTGGTTCCGGTACGACCTTTTCAGGAACCGCTTCAGCATCTACTTTGGCAACGGTTTCTTTTGCCGCGGCTTTGAGTGCTGCAATTTTTTTGTTCAATGCAGACAAGGGTTTACGATCAACATTGAGGCGTTTTACTAAAGACGCTATTTTTTCAGCCTCGGCAAGGTTCTCGGCCTCTTTACCTGCAATCGCCTTATTTGCAATCACTAATAATTTAGCGCTCAGGGTCTTAACCCTCGGTACTATGTTTGCTTTGCTAACCGTATTGGCTTTGAGAGAATCAGACACCAGAGAATAAGCATTACCTTTTTTCGGTGGAGTTAAATTCTCTCCTTCTAAGGCTTTATCTATCTTAGCTACCAACACCTTCTCAGCTTTTAATGCGTCCGAAGCTGACTTAGACCCTTCGAAATCAGCTTCAATTTTTTCCAAGACGGCTGCTGTTTCCGCAATTTGCTCGGAAGTTCCATTTTCCTGAATCTTCTTAACATGAACATCGATAGACTTTTCTAAGCCCTTGCGCAGAGCATCATTATCTAAGTTTAGTGGTTCAATTCGATTTAGGACATTGATAACCTTTAACGCGCGATCAAACTCGGCGTTATTTACCAAAGTGTTATAAGAGGCTCTGAGGCGATCAGCAATGGCCTTTTTACCCTGGTAAGCGGTTGTGTCGTAAGCATCAATTGCGAGAACCTGATCGTAATAATCAAGCGCACTATCTCCTTTAGGAGCAATGACTCGATCTTCTAACATTGCTGTGGCGGCCTCTTGGTTTAATTCATTAATCCGTTGTACCGAGGCAGAGACGTTAACAACCTCTTGATCTATAGGCGTGGACTCTATTGTTTCAATCACTGGGGCTGCTACATTTTCTTCATTGCTGCCGCCAGCGAGTAACCAACCTAATACCGCCAAAACCAAAAAACCAATTGCGGCGTAGGCAACGGTATTACTCTTCTTGCGCTCATTGGCAATACTATCGACACTGGTGCGGTTCTCTGCAGGTCCAATCAACGAAATATCTTCGCCAGCCGCTTGCCGCTTCACTAAGTCTTGGTGTAAAACACTGCCGGAATTAAACGCGAGAGAAACTTGATTTGGACTAACCGGCTTGTTAAAGGCGCGATAGATCAGTGGTTGAATATTTGACTTCAACACTTCCCCTAACAACTCTGCCTCTCCAACGAGGATCAATACCTGACTAGGATCCTGCTGCTTAATATTGATTATTTGATCGATCGCACCGCTGAGGCTATTTTCTCCAGTATCAATATCGAAAATCACGATCGCATTGTCTTCGAGCAATGTTGTGTCTTCGAACAATTCATTGATGTTATCGCGAGCAACAATTTTCTCGTCGCCTTTGGTATTTTTTAACAATGAGTCAACGAGTGTTGAGTCGTCGGAAATAATTAATACAGATTTAGACACACTAGGATCGATCATGGTACTCCTGTTCTGGGGCGCTTATTACAATTCTACGTTATTGGACTACTGATCGATAATAGCACTTTGTTTGAAAATGTACATTGCAAACAATGTTCTGTTTTCAAGCTCGCGTAGGCTAAAATTCAATTTCGGGCTGGGTTAAAATGATGCATGCAAACTTCCATCAAGCGCTCGCATACATTATTTCGAACAAAGACTACTTGGAGCTTGGAATTACCTTACTCTTCATTCTATTGATTTTTTTCTGATAGCGGGATTGCACAATATCGCTGATGACTAAAATAAAGAGTACAAAGTAAAAGGTCGTTTTTGACATTTGTACAATCTCACCACCAAATAATTTCATGTGGGATAGGTGCCCCCCTTCAGAAATCAGCATAACTCCGACTAAGAACAGGATAAAAAGGCCTAACACCTCATACATTCTGTTTTTCTGTAAAAAGTCTGACACCGTATCTGCAAGCAGTATCATTAATAGGCCGCCAATGGAGATGGCGATGGCCATTACATAAAACTGGCTGGTGATTGCCATGGCACTTAATATTGAATCGAACGAAAACACTACGTTCATGGCAACAATCCAAAAGATGACGAATCCAACTGGTTTTGATTCGCGCTGTTCATGATCAAGCTCTTCTAAACTCATCATGTGTAAAATTTCCTTCATTGCGGTGTAGAGTATGAATATGCCGCCGAACAACACGATAACAGCATGAAGCGTAAATTTAGCTTCAACGACTCCGGGCCAATTAATGGCGAATAATTGTTCTTGAAACGCTTGGATCATATTTAACAATAGAAACAATAACGCGATTCTTAAGAAAACGGCGAGCAGAATCCCCCAAAAGCGAACGGACTTTTGCTTTTCTAGTGGAGCTCGCTGTGACTCTAAAGAGATATAAAGTAGGTTGTCGAAGCCCAATACGGCTTGCAACATTATCAAGAGTAGAAGATCGACAAGGTTAGCGAGTGTAAAAAGTTCCGACATTGTGGTGCTCCTTAAGCATGAAAGTATGTAATTAGTTGTTAACGTAAAGTGGGTTCAGATACTAATTGTCCCATTGGCGATTCTGCAAGTTTTCGTTGGGAAAATAATTCTGCCTTAATCTATTTTACCTTAACCTGCCAGGCAAGCGATTGCCCAGCGTGAAATGGCACAATTTTTTGCTTATTACTTAGTTCGATAAGCTCAGGCATGAGCCAGGCGTCTTTCACAAGCGTTAGTTCTTCGTTGTTACGGTCTAGCCCGTAGAAATCGGCACCGAAGTGGCTGGCAAAACCTTCTAGCTTATTCAACGCGCCAAGATCGTCAAATATCTGCGCATAGAGCTCAATGGCACCCCAAGCGCTGTAACACCCAGCACATCCGCAGTTTGATTCTTTAGCTTCTCGGGTGTGTGGCGCAGAGTCAGTGCCAAGAAAAAACTTATTGTTCCCGCTAACAGCAACTTCGCAGAGCCTTTTTTGGTGTGTATCGCGTTTCAGCACTGGTAAGCAATAATTATGCGGGCGAATTCCTCCGACGAGTAAATCATTGCGATTTAACAGTAAATGCTGTGGGGTGATCGTTGCCGCAATATTTTCCGACCCCGCTAATACAAAATCGGCTGCATCGGCGGTCGTTATGTGTTCAAAAACTATTTTCAGGTCTGGGAATCGTTGGGTAATTTCGATTAGATAGTCGTCAATGAATTGCTTTTCGCGGTCAAAAATATCCACATGAGATTCAGTCACTTCACCGTGAATCAACAGCAACATCCCTTGATCACTCATTGTCTTAAAGACTGGGTAGAGTGTGCTAATGGCGTTTACCGCCTTATCTGAATTGGTGGTTGCACCTGCCGGATACAATTTTGCGGCAAGAATATTGGCGTCTTTCGCTTCAATAATATCTTGCTGGCTTGTTTCGTTTGTCAGATACAAGGTCATAATCGGTTCAAAAGACTGGCCTTCTGGTACGGCCGCCTTAATGCGTGTTCGGTAAGCCAAGGCCATTTCAGCATTAATAACCGGTGGCACCAAATTTGGCATGGCAACGGCTCTTTTGAAGCATCGGGCCGTCGCCGGCACTGTTTCAGCAAGCAGGTCATTGTCGCGAAAATGGAGATGCCAGTCGTCAGGCGCGGTAATGGTGATTTCTTTCATACAGATTTTAAGGTTTCTACGCGACTGTTATTCATTCTGCGCGATATGTGGCCATTATAGCGACCGAAAACATTAAGTAATTTTATCCTAGATTTTTGGCTTAGAGGTTTCGTTTTACAATGTTTCAGATACAATACACGGCTTGGTTGTTGGTCTGGTGAGCTCGTTTGCTCATATATTTTGTCCTGCCTTTAGCAGGGTAGTGAGGCTAGCTTAAACTACAGGAATTACCATGGCTAGTACATATTGTTTGTATGGTCGGATAAACGAATTATGTCAATAAATATTACCTTTCCAGATGGTTCAATTAAACCATTCGAGTCGCCAACCACAGGTACGCTAATCGCGGACAGCATTAGCAGTGGCTTGCGCAGAAATGCCGTTGCCATCGAGGTCGACGGAGATCAATGGGATTTGAGTCGCGAGATATCAACCGACGCTCAGGTAAACATTATTACCCGAGATACTGACGCAGGTTTAGAAATTTTGCGACATGACGCCGCGCATGTGATGGCGGAAGCGGTCAAGGAGCTCTATCCAGAAACACAGGTTACCATCGGCCCGTCTATAGAAAATGGTTTCTACTATGATTTCGCGCGTGAAGAGACTTTTTCTCCGGAGGACCTTTTAGCCATTGAGGCTAGGATGAAGGAGATCGTTAAGCGTAACGAAACTATTGAACGAGAAGTCTGGGAGCGCAACGAGGCAACGGAGTACTTCAAAGGTATTGGCGAGCACTATAAAGCAGAGATTATCTCTGACTTGCCAGGTGACGAAGTAATCACAGTCTATCGACAAGGTGAATTCATGGACTTGTGTCGTGGCCCTCATCTACCCTCAACGGGTCTTTTGAGAGATGGCTTTAAGCTAACTAAGCTGGCAGGAGCCTATTGGCGCGGTGATTCTAATAATGCGCAGCTGCAGCGAATATATGGCACTGCTTGGTCGGATAAAAAGCAGCTTAAGGCATATCTCCGACGTATGGAGGAAGCTGAGAAGCGCGATCATCGCAAGCTGGGTAAAGCCTTGGACCTCTTTCACATACAAGAAGAAGCTCCTGGTAGCGTATTTTGGCATCCAAAAGGTTGGGCGATTTATCAAGCTGTGCAAAATTACATGGCTGAAAAGCAATACCAACATGGTTATCAAGAGATAAAGACTCCTCAGATAGTTGATATGTCTCTCTGGGAGAAATCTGGTCACGCTTCAAAGTTTGGCGATGATATGTTCGTGCTTAATACAGATGATCGCGACTATGCAGTAAAGCCAATGAACTGCCCTTGTCATGTACAAGTTTTTAACCAAGGGCTAAAAAGTTACCGAGATTTGCCATTAAGGCTCGCCGAATTTGGCTCCTGTCATCGCAATGAAATGTCAGGATCCTTACATGGCATCATGCGAGTACGCAGTTTCGTCCAAGATGACGGACATATTTTCTGTACCGAAGACCAAGTCCAATCTGAAGTGAAGAAATTCATTGATTTTCTTCATATGGTTTACAGCGACTTTGGTTTTGACGAAGTTATCTACAAGCTATCTACTCGTCCAGAGCAACGCGTCGGAAAAGATGAAGACTGGGATCGTGCTGAATTAGCACTAGAACAGGCTTTGAATGACAATGGTTTAGAATGGGACTTACAGCCCGGCGAAGGTGCGTTTTACGGGCCAAAAATAGAGTTTTCTTTAAAAGATTGCATTGGCCGACTATGGCAATGCGGGACAATGCAGATAGACTTTTCTATGCCCGGTAGATTAGGTGCTGAATACATTGCCGAAGACGGCTCCAAACAAGTGCCGGTAATGTTGCATCGAGCTACGCTAGGTTCCATTGAGAGATTTCTCGGGATATTGATTGAGCAACACGCCGGAGCTTTACCCGCGTGGATTGCTCCGCAGCAGGTTATGGTCGCGACTATTGTGACCGATGCGAATGAGTATGCAGAACAAGTTGCCGCGGCTTGCAGAAATGCAGGCTTTAGAGCGGATGTTGATTTACGCAATGAAAAAATAAGCTACAAAGTCAGAGAGCATAGCCTACAAAAAGTGCCAGCAATATTGTGTATCGGCAAGCGTGAGGCCGAGGAGGGTACCGTTGCTATCCGACGCTTTGGCAGCAAGGCTCAAACGGTTATTCCGCTGGAACAATTCATTGAAGAATATGGACGGGAAATAGAGAATAAAGAGTCTGCACCTGAATCGGCGACTACCGATTAGTGGGCAAAGATATTTTTACATTTACAAAACTGAAAGAATTTTTAATTAGGAGATTTATATGAGTATGTCTAAAAACCTTGTCGTCGTTGGCGGCCTAGCGGCTTTAGTAGCGGCGACTTATTTCGGATTTGGCGCTGCTAATCGCGCAAATACGGCACAAGCCGAAGGCGAATCCAAAACAAAATGGACCACCAGCAGTGTTAACTTAGATTCTGAGAAGGCGAAGCTGGGCTACACAATTGGTGCCGGCATTGGTCGTGATTTAATTCAAGGCGGGCTAGGCAACGAGATTGAAGTGGATGCGTTAATAGCCGCTATCAAGGATTCAGCTAGCGGAGCAGATTCACGGATGACCAACGAGGAAATGCAACAAGCGCAGCAAACCTTTCAACTGAAGAAGCAACAAGAGTTTGCGACGCTCTCAGCTGAAAATAAAACCAAAGGAGAAGCCTTTCTCGCAAAGAATGCGACAGAAGAAGGAATTCAAACAACAGAAAGTGGCTTACAATATCAAATCGTTCGTGAAGGCAAAGGTAAGCAGCCTATCGCTGAGAATACGGTAAAAGTTCACTATCTTGGTTCGTTAATTGATGGAACACCATTCGACAGCTCGTACCAACGCAATGAGCCGGTTGACTTTCCTTTGACTGGAGTGCTCCCAGGGTTTTCAGAGGGAATACAGTTGATGAAAGAAGGTGCTAAGTACCGTTTTGTTATTCCAGCTGGCTTAGCGTATGGCGAGCAGGGTCCAGAGAATATTGGGCCTAATCAAACACTTATTTTCGAAGTTGAGTTACTAGAAGTAAAGTAGTCTTGGCGTACAAAAATTAAACGGATACAAAAAGTTCGATGAAACACGACCTTTATTACAGCAAGTACTGTTATTTTTGCCAAAAGGTGTTGATGTTCCTTAAGGGGCATCAACACTCTATTGGTCTAAAGAGCACATCTGAGGCAGACAATAATCGTGACTTGATGAAAGGCGGCGGAAAAACGCAGGTGCCTTGTTTACGAATTGAGTCTGGTGATGGCCAGGTTGAATGGATGTACGAGTCGGACGATATTCTGAGCTATGTCCGCAATCACAAACTAGTGAGTTAATGGTTAGAGCGACTTTATATACGTCAACAGCGGCGTATATAAGCGCTTGTAGTTAAACCTTTTGCACCACATCAGTGGTTGTTAGCTTCCCGGATCGAAGCGACTTTAAAGTGGGGTGCCTCTAAATTGAAGAGACTTTAAATTGAAGTGACTTTAAATTGAAGCATCTCTGGGGATTCAAAGCCACTCGGTCTAAAAGAGTATTTAGGAATCTCGAACGTCCAAATTACCTAAGATCTCGTCACGGATATCATCAACCGTGCCTACCCCATTGATCGCTACATAGATCGGTGCACTGTCTTCATCGCTATTTGAAAATGCCCGATAATAATCAACCAATGGCTCGGTTTGTTCATGGTAGACGTTTAAACGGTGTTTCACCGTTTCTTCTTGGTCGTCCTCACGTTGAACTAAAGGTTCACCTGTGATGTCGTCAAGTCCTTCTTGCTTGGGCGGATTATAGGCAATGTGATACGTTCGGCCAGATGCTAAATGTGCACGGCGACCGCTCATGCGTTTGATTATTTCGCTGTCAGCCACGTTGATTTCCACTACGTAATCGACGTCTATACTATTTGCTTTCATGGCGTCAGCTTGTGGGATCGTGCGCGGAAAACCATCTAACAGGTACCCGTTGGCACAATCTTCTTCCTGCAAACGATCTTTTATTAAACCGATCATTATGTCGTCGGACACTAGGCCACCATTGTCCATGATTTCCTTAGCTTGAATGCCCAAGGGTGTCTGGGCTTTAACAGCCGCGCGAAGCATATCACCGGTTGAAATTTGAGGAATATCAAATTTCTCGGTAATGAATGTTGCCTGTGTACCTTTGCCTGCACCAGGCCCGCCAAGAAGAATTAATCGCATTATGTTTTCCAATCAAAATCGCTTTCGCTAATTAGTAATTCCAAGCCTCTCCTGTTTCAGACACGTATTCGTTAAGATACGTTTTGGAAGGGCTTGTGTGCCGTATGCCTTGCAATCATCTCGTTTACCTAGAACTGTGGTCTGGAAAATTTCCAGACTATCCCTTGTCGGTTGAACTAATAACCAACGAAAAGACAGAGATACAATAATTGGTAAAATGTACTGCTGGCGTACGGGGGAACGTAATTTATCACAAATATTTACCAATTTCTAAGCCTAATACCGAGGATTCACCACTACTATTGCTAAATGCTGGTGACCAATATGAGTATCCACGCTAAGATGTCAGGCTCCAATCGCCTGTGAATTGCTAATATTTAAGAGCCAGTTAAGTGTCAATACGAGAAGCAAAAATATATCCATTAGATGCTCTGCAAGATAATGCAGATGCCGACCCCATCCGCCCTGATGCCGCGAGTACATTGGATGAGTTATTTCGAGAGCGGGTGCGCCGTAATCCAGAAAAAGTTGCTTACTCTCAGTACGATCAATCTGCCAATCATTGGTATGGGCTTACCTGGTCACAAATTGCCACTCAAGTTGAGAGATGGCAAATCGCGATCAAGGATCTAGGTATCAAAAAAGGTGATCGAGTTGCCATTTGTTATAAAAACAGCATTGAATGGGTAGTGTTTGACCAAGCCGCGTTGCGACTAGGTCTAGTAGTGGTGCCTCTCTATACCGCAGATCGAGCTGAAAATATGGCTTACGTTCTTGCGGACTCTGGGGCCAAGCTAGTTGTTTTTGAAAGCCAGCAACAATGGGACGAGGTGGCGCAAACGGATGATGACCTTAGCGCTATAAACCATGTTCTAGTGTTCAACGGCTCCGCCAGTGAAGGCAAGGTGCGTATCATAAGCGAATGGTTACCCGAGCAGGGAAAGCGGCTAGAGCGTGGTATTAATCAAGCGGATGACTTGGCGTCTATTGTTTACACATCTGGAACGACCGGAAAACCTAAGGGGGTGATGCTCTCGCACAAAAATATGCTGTCGAACGCCTATGCGGGCATGCGCAGTGTGGTTGTCCTGCCAAGCGATCGCTTGTTATCGTTTTTGCCCTTATCTCACACCCTAGAAAGAACGGTAGGCTATTACGGTTCTATCGTAGGCGGGGCCAGCGTAACGTTCAACCGGTCAATTGCAGAACTTGCTCAAGATTTGAGCGAAGTTCAACCAACCATATTGGTTTCTGTGCCACGTATTTTCGAGCGCGTTCACAATCAAATTTACCAAGGTTTGTCGACCGTCAGCGTAATAAAAAAGCACATATTTAAACGATCCATCAAGACCGGTTGGCATGCCTTTGAATACGCACAAGGAAGGTCAGGCTGGCACCCACGTCTTCTATTGAAAAAAGTGCTCGACAGAATCGTTGCACAACCAATTCGAGACCGTCTAGGTGGACAACTTAAGTTTGCCGTCGTGGGTGGCGCACCGCTTTCGCCTGAAGTCGCTAAAACATTTACCGCATTGGGAATGCCGTTGCTACAAGGTTATGGTTTAACAGAGTCCAGCCCCATCGTTAGCGTGAACACAATCAATGAGAACAAGCCGGATTCAATTGGTTTACCATTGCGTGGTGTAGAAGTGAAGTTGATGGACAATGATGAGCTGTATATCCGCGGCGAGAATGTCATGCTGGGTTATTGGAACCTACCTGAAGCAACGGCCAAGACGATGGATCAAGACTGGTTGAAAAGCGGAGATCGCGCCTCAATCGATGATGATGGCTTTATTCGCATAATTGGTCGGATAAAAGACATACTCGTACTCGCAAACGGAGAGAAAGTGCCTCCACCTGATATTGAAGCAGCGATTAGTCGTGACACTTTGTTCGAGCAGGTCATGGTAGTGGGTGAAGGTAAGGCTTATCTGAGTGCCTTGGTCGTTTTGAACCCTGAGCTTTGGCGAGCGTGCTGTATTGAATCTGGCTTGGATCCAGAAAAATTGAATTCGACGGATGCACAGAAAGTTCTTTTGCAAAAAATAGGTTCGCAAATGAACGACTTCCCTGGCTATGCACGCATTCGCGCGGTACATGCCTCCTTAGATGAGTGGACCATCGAATCAGGTTTACTGACTCCTACGCTAAAAATCAAGCGCCCAAAAGTATTGGCCAAGTTTAGCGAGCAGGTAGACGGTTTGTACTCTGGTCATGGGGTGCACGGCTCTTGAAACGGTTATTTAGGTGTGGATTTACGCTAACTCTTATCTTGTTTGCCGGATGCCAAGAATCGGTTGATCTAAAAGCAGCTAAAGATGCATTTCTTTCAATCGAAAACTATAAGGAAGCACGTAAAATATTTTGGGGTGAACTCTATAATAATGGGGGAGAAACACTTTATTGCCAGCAGCCTTTTTCCAGGGGAAACCGCAATGGGCTAAATGTTGAGCATGTGTTTCCAATGTCTTGGGTCACCAATGGACTGAATTGTGGTACCAGGAAACAGTGCCGTAGAAACAGCGCTACCTTCAATCGCATTGAAGCTGATTTGCACAATCTATATCCATCACGAACAGACGTGAATCAGGATCGTTCCAGTTTTCGTTTCGCTGAAATCAGCGGTGAAGATCGGCGGTATGGCAAGCAATGTGACTTCGAGGTGGATGAGCGAGCGCGAAGCGCGGAACCTGCAAACGCTGTTCGTGGTGAGGTCGCACGAGCGATGTTTTATATGGCCCATCGTTATAAAGAACATGGCCTAGTCATATTTGAATCTTCGGGCCGGCTTCTCCATAAATGGCACAAACTGGACCCTCCGAATAAATCGGAAATAGCGCGTAATGACAAAATTGCCCAGATTCAGGGCTCTCGCAACCCTTTTGTTGATGACCCAGAAAGCCTTTCTATCCTTGTTAAACAAGGTTATTTTTTCTAGAGTGGTGTTGTTAAAATGAATTCTGAAGCCATTATGATTAACAAATAGGAATTAGCTGGAGTCAAAAATGAGCAAATTTAAATCTATACGAACCAAGTTAAATGCGGTTTTGTTGTTCTCAGTTGCGGCTGTTCTAACGGCGTGCGGCAGCAATGATTATGTTGTCAATACTAGTTTTGATACGACTCAAGATATCAAGGAAGGTGCGGCAATTTATATGAATAGTGAAATAGTTGGCGAGGTGTTGGACGTAGAGATGAGCGGCAGTGGCTCCGTGCTCGAGCTCAAAATTGATAAGGAGTTCGCAAAAGAAATAGGCGCCGCGAGTGCCATCGTTGTCAATCGACTTAAGGACGGCGCGCCGCTAGAAATCGTTAATCGTGAGGCCCGAGACCAGTCAATGTTGGTAGAAGGGCAGAGCATTAAAGGATTAGATTCTATGTTGCAACTCGGTGCCTGGATGGTTGGCGATGCTATTCAATTGGGCACAGGTACGGCTTCGCAAATGGTGGAATCATTCCAAGAGTATTTAAGCAGCGAAAAATTCGACAATGATAAAGACGCTGTGCGTGAACAGATTGATAGCGCAAAGCTAGCTGCAGAACGCACCCTTAAAAACGTAGAGCAAGAACTTGAGAAGGCGGCACAAGATCTCAGTAACGCTGAAATAGAAGCGGCTAAGGCAATGGAGCAACTAGGGGAAGAATTGGCCCCATTGATCGAGAAGCTAGCAAGTGAAGGGTCTACCTTGTCCCAACAATTAGAAGAATTCACACTGAACTTAGAGAATGTGGACCCGGATGATCAGCTAGCAGGTGAGCAGTTTCTAGCCAGCCTTGAAGCTATGCTTGAGCGCCTCAACCAGAGTGTTGAAGAAGGTTCACGTGCGGCAGAAGGTGAAACCCAGGACGATCAACAAAATTGAGTTGATGGTCAAATACCAAGAGCCTTAGAGATTACCCTAAACTCTTTTATTGTGAGAACTATCTCTGTTGCTTAGCCCAGGTATCACGCAGACTCACCGTACGATTCATAACTAATTTACCAGAAGCACTGTCTTTAGAGTCAAAGCAGAAGTAGCCAACTCGTTCAAACTGAAATCTATCCTCCGGATCAGCATGTAAAACGCTGGCTTCGACTTTGGCATCCGCATAGGTTTGCAAAGAATTTGGGTTTATCAACGCTATAAAATCATCAGCGGCGCCGGGGTTTGCTGCTGTGAATAAACGATCATAAACTCTAGTTTCGACGTTTATAGCATCTGCGGCATTAACCCAATGGATTATGCCTTTGATTTTTCGTCCGTCAGCCGTTTTACCTTTTGCACTCAAAGGGTCATAACGGCAGTGTAGTTCGATAATTTCCCCTGCATCATCGGTGATCACATCATCACAGGTAATTGCGTAACCGTAGCGTAAGCGCACTTCTTTACCTGGTGAGAGTCTAAAAAAGTCAGTGGGTGGGTCCATCATGAAATCTTCTCGGTCGATATATACTTCTCGACTAAATGACAGTTCACGAGTTCCCATTTCTTCATCTTTCGGGTGATTCTTTACCGTAAATGATTCAGTTGTGTCTTCAGGATAGTTGGTGATGACAACCTTCAATGGTTGCAGTACGCCAAAAACTCGTTTAGCCGAAGCTTCAAGGTCATTACGTATCGCGTTCTCGAGCACCGTCATTTCAATGACGCTGTCTTTCTTAGTGACACCAATTTCAGCGCAGAAATTGCGAATCGAGGCCGGTGTATAACCGCGCCGTTTTAAGCCTTCAAGGCTGGTTAATCTAGGGTCGTCCCAACCGCTAACATGCTCTTCATTGACTAACTGCACCAATTTTCTTTTACTCGCCAGAGAATATTCGAGGTTCATTCGACCAAACTCGATTTGTCTCGGCATTGTTCTACCTTTGTCACCTAGTAGATTTTCTTCAATAGTGATGTTGGCCAATATCCAATCGTAAATTTCTCGATTGTCTTGAAACTCTAAAGTACACAATGAATGAGTCACTCCCTCTAGAGCATCAGAGATGCAATGAGTAAAGTCATACATAGGATAGATACACCAGGCATCGCCAGCGCGGTAGTGATGTGCGTAGCGGATGCGGTAGATAATAGGGTCGCGCATCACAATATTAGGTGAGGACATGTCTATTTTAGCTCTTAATACGTAACTGCCTTCTTCAAATTCACCAGCACGCATGCGCGCAAATAAATCAAGATTCTCTTTTATGTCTCGGCTTCGGCTCGGGCTATTTTTACCCGGCTCGGTCAGCGTGCCACGATACTCACGCATTTGTTCTGCATCCAAATCATCGACATAAGCCAAACCTTTTTCAATCAATTGCACCGCAAATCCGTAAAGATCCTCAAAGTAGTCGGAGGCATAGCGAAGATGCGCCCATTCAAAGCCAAGCCATGCGACACTATTTTTGATTGACTCCATATACTCAATGCTTTCCTTTTCAGGATTGGTGTCATCAAATCGCAGATTGCAGCGCCCGCCCATATCTTCAGCCAGACCAAAATTTAGACAGATTGATTTAGCATGACCCAGGTGCAGATATCCATTTGGTTCTGGTGGAAAGCGCGTATATAGACCCTCGTAGACGCCTCGCTCAATATCGTTTGATGCGATGCTACGAATAAAATGTTTAGGTGACGATTTTGTTTTGTTCATGGTGTCGGTTCTGCTTCGGCAGCAATAGCCTTTGTCTAAATAGATGCGCTGGTTGATTATAAAAGAGCGCGTCTTAAAAAGCTGGGATATATTTGTGTAATGAGGTATTCGGTAGAGCAAAGAGTTTTGGCGCTACTATGATGTGTTTCCTTGTCAGCGTACAATCTGAGCGAGATCAAACGTAACAGCATGAGTGAATGGTTCTATGAATTG
>CAJQNY010000234.1 GCA_905479805.1 uncultured Arenicella sp. | reverse complement strand
CTCTATTCGGTTCAAGTTGACCAACTTTACCCTGAAATAGCACAGATGGCCGGTAGTGCAGATATTTTGGTCGCCAATGCTGCGCAGTCTTTAAATGAAGGGGAGCTTGAGAAAGCATTGCACTGGATTGAAATAGCGCTCGCAGGGCATACGAACCACATACCCGCGCTCGAGGTTCGATTACAAACCTTGGACGCAATGCTAAAACGTGCACATCAAGATGGCAGTAATTTTAGCGAAACAGGCTGGCTCGGTCGTAGGATCGATATCACCCGTGAACAAATTAAAAGCAACAAATAACACCCGTAAAGATAAACGGATAATCAACTATGAATACACTGAAAATATTAGTAACGATGCTGTTTCTCAGCACTGCATTCGTTCACGCCTCCGAGAAACCCAATGTAGTTGTCATTGTTGCCGATGATTTAGGCTGGGCCGATGTAGGCTTTCATGGCGGCGAGATCGAAACACCTTCTTTAGATAGAATTGCTAGTGAAGGCGCGCAGTTTCAACGCTTTTACACGACGCCAATTTGTAGCCCCACCCGAGCGGCACTTATGACCGGGCGTGACCCTATGCGCTTAGGTGTGGCATACGGCGTTATCATGCCGTGGACAAACGCCGGCATTCACCCCGATGAGCATTTCATGCCGGAGAGCTTTTCGGCCGCGGGATATCAAACGGCATTGGTTGGAAAATGGCATTTAGGACATAGCCAAGAAACGTATCACCCTAATCAACGGGGCTTCGATCATTTTTACGGTCACCTCCATACCGAAGTCGGCTACTACCCACCCTTTGGGAGTCAGGGCGGTAAGGATTTTCAAGTAAATGGTAAAACCATTGACCCTGAGGGTTATGAAACGTTTCTGTTGGGAGATGAAGCTGCGCGTTGGATTACCGAACGAGATAAAGAAAAACCATTTTTTCTTTACATGCCGTTTATCGCTCCTCACACACCGCTTGAGGCTCCGCAAGAACTGCAGGACAAATATGCAGACGTAGACTTTAAACGCGAAAAATCTCGAAGCCCTTCTGACCAAACTCATACGATCTCAAAAGTAATGATGCGCAAGAGCGCTCGACCTATGTTTTCCGCGGTAGTTGATGCAATGGATCAATCCATCGGCAAAGTCTTAAAGGCTTTGGATGACCAAGGCATCGTCGATAACACAATCGTTTTATTTTTTAGTGACAATGGCGGAGCGGTATATTCGGTAGGCGGTGCTTACAATTACCCATTCCGAGGTGGCAAAGGTGAAACCTTCGAAGGCGGGATTCGCGTAACCTCAACAATACGTTGGCCGCAGGGAATCAAACCAGGTACTAAGGTTGAAAGTATCATCTCAGTGATGGATGTATTTCCAACGCTGGCTGCTGCAGCCGGTGTAACACCATTGAATAGACGTAATCTAGATGGCAGGAATATGTTACCCGCTATTACCGAGAATAAAACTATCCCATTGGATGACTATCTATTCTTCGCATCCGAGACACCACTTCGCGGTCAATTTGCATTAACCGCATTCGATCAACGTTGGAAGTTAGTGCAAGAAGTAAGACAAGGCTTTCTGTCAGCCGATGTGACCAATTATTTGTTTGACATAGAAGCAGATCCCTACGAGCGCAACAACCTTGCCAGTGAGCATCCACAAAAAGTTCAAAAGATGGCCAAAGCAATTCGCGATTGGCGCATGCTCTATCCCGTAAATGGTACGCGTAGTAACTTAGTGCCTCCTCCCGGCTGGCGTGCACCGCTTGATTGGAATGCCAGCATGCGTCGCCTCGACGAACTACAAACGACACCCGCACCGGGTATGCCTCCCAAGTACGCCTTAAAAACCTTGGACATTATGCACGGCGAAGGTGGCAGACTGATTTATGACTGTGTCCCTAAGCCTTGGCTTGCAGGCTGGTGTGTGGAGAATCCAAAGTAAGAGATGTGGCTAAAATTCAAGAGTCTCTGTTGGGTCGTCGGGGGAAACTCTCAACATTTTCCTGTATTCGACACCATGATACAGCACTATCAGTCCAACCCTCATGCACGGGTTGGTGCGCCTCGGGTTCATCAAGGCTGCTCAAAGAGATCAAAACCACACCTGGGAAGCCTTCTCCAGTCCAAATTAACGGCGTTCCACAATGCGGGCAAAACCCGCGGTCGAGCCTGCGACCACTATCAGAGATAGTCGTATAGGTAGACAGCTTTCCCGCAGTCAATGCAAAGTCTTGTTCTTCTGAAAAGATGGCCACGGTAAAAGCGCTCGCGCTACCAATCTGACAATCACGGCAATGGCAATAATATGCCGTGTTCTCCTTAAGGTTTGCTTGATAACGAGCCGCACCACATAAACAGCCGCCAGTCGCTTTGGGGTTAGTAATGCCCGCGCTCATCGGTGTAGGTTAGCGATAGTAAAATCATGCATCAATTAACCAACCCTCACGTATAGCCAAATCAATATTGCTCTCTATCCACGCATGAATTTGCGGAAACTCGTCTACTATAAAGGCATGTGCTTCTACGACTTGAGACTTTTTGATTTTTAATTCTCGCCAAGTTCTGCCTTCACTTCCAATGTTGTGAAGAAAAGGCAAAAGTCTATCCACTGCTTTCAATAGCTTTGCTTCTCTACTCTCGCCTTCTTCTTGCTCATCCCAAAGTTCGGTTAAATTCGAAATGGCATTACCTGGATGATCCGCTAAACGTTTCACACCGACGCGTTCTGCGAGATGTGCGTCGCTTCTATTATCCGAATACAAAAAAGTATCACCTGCATCGATCTCTCCTAGGTCATGCACCAAGGCTAGCTTGATTAATTTCTCTTCGGATAATTCGAGATCAAAACTTCGTGAAATCGACCAACATGCCATCGCCAGCTGCCAAGAGTGCTCTGCAGAGTTCTCTACTCGATCCCCACCGTAAACATAGGTTCTGCGATCAGTTAGCTTTAAAGCATCCAACTCTAATAGGAACTGGGTGATCGGCTCTAGATTAATCGACAATTCTCATCTCTACTATTTAACTATGTAAAAAACTAATATTGCAGAATGAGATCAAGTGCTCTCATTGTATTCTTGATCAGAAGCTAAAATCTGCTCTAATCGATTGCGTGCTTGTTGCGAGGAATTGATCATGCCTTCTTCGTCGCTACGGAATTCCAATTGCTCATACAACAATTCGATATCGTGCTTGCGTAATATCTCAACCTGCCGAGTAATTTCTTGTTCTTCAAAGCCCATCATCTTTAAGGCATCACGCCCCATCTCCAGACCTGAGTAAAATGTTTCTCTGGTGAAATGATCAACGCCTAGCTCCATCAAGTCTAAGGCATGTCGTCGATCGATAGCTCTGGCGATCAGCTTTGCGTTTGGGAACTCTTTACGGATCATCTCAACCGCTGCATTAATGGTATCTTTGCAATGGATGGTTAGAACAATCAGCTTGGCTTTGGACGCGCCAGCCGAATGCAACACATCGCTGCGCAGAACGTCTCCGTAGTAGGCTTTGCTACCAAACTTCTTAACCAGTGCGATCTGATCGGGGTCGTAATCAATTAAGGTTGGCGTTATCTTATTGGCGATCAATAGTCGCCCAACGACTTGCCCAAAGCGACCGAAGCCAGCGATGATAACTTGATTATCCTTGTCTTCGTCATCAATGACGTCAGGCGCTAAGTTACTAGCTTTAAAGAATATAGGGTCTATAATTTTGTCATTGATAATCAACAACACAGGCGTCAGTATCATGGATATGGCGACAACTAGAATTAACTGACTGGCTAAGGTTTGCTCTAAGACATTCAAGCCTACGGCGATACCAAATAACACAAAAGCAAACTCTCCACCTTGCGACAGAATGATTGAAAATGTATTTCGCTGCGGAAGTGGAACGCCTGAGAAATAGGCGACGACATAGAGCGCTGTTGCTTTCACCATCACCAATAGAATCGCTAGCCCAAGAAATATCAATGGGTTGCTAAACAACATACCAAAGTCAATCGACATTCCTACCGAAACAAAAAAGAGCCCTAACAGTAAACCTTTGAAGGGTTCGATATCAGATTCGAGCGTATGCCGGTACTCCGAATCAGCCAGAATCACCCCAGCCAGAAAGGCTCCTAGCGCCATAGATACGCCTAAGGTATCCATAATCACCGAAATGCCAATCACCAACAGCAAACTCAACATGGTGAATACTTCGCGTAGATAGGTTTTAGCAACTAAATGAAAAACGTGCTTTAGCGTTAACTTGCCAACCAGAAACACACCCAGCAAAATCGCGATCACGATCGGCGTTGACACTCCCGAATGCTCAGATGCACCTTCGATTAACTCTGACGTGCCGAGCATTGGCAATGAGGCTATTATCGGGATAACTGCAATGTCTTGAAACAATAGAATTGAAAACCCAGTAGCGCCGGCAATAGTTGGCATCAAGGATCTTTCTTGAAACGTCTGTAAGGCAATCGCCGTTGATGACAGTGCCAAGCCCAAGCTAATGACAATAGCGCTGTTGGTTGTAACACCAAATAACATGCAGATACCAAATAGTACCGCAGCAGTAAGCAACAATTGGCTACCTCCGCTCCCCAATATAGAACGACGCATCGACCAGAGCGTTTTTGGCTCAAGCTCCAAACCGATCAAAAACAACAACAAGACCACACCAAATTCGGAGAAATGCAAAATATCCTGCACATTGGTAATGAGGCCTAACACCCACGGCCCGATCAGGACTCCTGCGCTTAAATACCCCAGCACGGACCCTAGCCCAAGTCGCACAAAGATAGGAACAGTCAGGACAGCAGCGCCCAGGAAGAAAACAACGTTAACTAATAGTCCGTGAGTATCCATAGCGCTTTATTTCAACATAGCTGCCATGTAATTGCTCGATATTTTTCAATAAGGCATGCAATAACTACAATTATTTGTCGACAGTGTATAAATGCTGGACACCCAAACTTCTGATTAACTAATTAAACAAAAGGTTTTAGACTGGCTTTCCAATCCAAGACTATCTCAGAGACCGCTAGAATCAAGTGGGCATGCGCACTGATCCGCGTCAACAGTGCAGACTGACGTTCTTGGTATCACTGCAACCAGAAAAAGACGCACACATACTTCTAAATGTACCGAGCTAGCTCAGTGCTCCAAAGAACGATCTATGACATGACTCAAATCAAAAACTTACAAGCCACCACACCCGTTAACGCTTATAACTCAGGCCACAAGGGTTAGCTTAAGTTGACCTACACGATCCAGGCAAGAACTGTGTAGCCATCGGATTCGTAGATGCCGGACGACAACGCCACTCATAAATATGCTCTCTCACATCTGAGTTTAACAATGGTGTCCCATCACCTTTATAAGGCGCTAGTTCAAGAGCATTTGATGTCGCCAAAACATCTTGCCCAAGATTCACGTGATCACCAATAACGGTAATTACTCCCGCATCTGATGTTTGCAGTGCAGCCACATAACGAGAAGCACTTGTCGTAGAACCCTCACACCCCCATTGCCCTGAAGTTGGCAATACAGACGCGTTCGTGCCAGTCACGACATCCGAAACGGTTGAACGACAAAAGCCTGCTGCCAGAATCATTTCAGAGACTCTAGCTCTAACTGAATATTCCTGGTAAGCCGGAACGGCGACAGACGATAACACTCCGATAATAGCGACAATTAACATTAACTCAATCAATGAAAATCCATTTCTACCTGAGTTCGTACACACGGTATTTTGCATTTCTAATCCTCATTTGAGGTCAAAAGCACAGCGCAAACGTTGCTAATCCACACACTTTTCTTAGACCCCTTGCTATAGACGCTCCAAGCCCCCCCGGTTTGGAATGATCGTCCGAAAGCCTATCGATTTAATATTAGCGACAATAAACTTCCAAAAAAGGTACGACACGATATTGCAAAACTAACTTCAAATCGCCCTTTCCTCATACCAATCTACACCAAAACTCACTTAGCGATCAATTGTATAACTTCCAAAAATTGGGTTTTTCAAACTTAAATGCCCGTAAAGAGAGCCTTAATACGGATAAGTGGGTGCTTTCTACTAAAATAATAAGAGTAGTTCCTATGACTCCCTAGACTTCTAGAAGTATGAAAATCGCCCTATATCGTTGGGCTGGCAGGGGGAATTATTCGTTATGAATCCAGAGTCTATTGGATGAGAAACTTAATTGAGGTTGCTAAACGAATCGCGAGGAGCGAGGCTTCCACCCCAACAATCGTGCTGGTAGGAAAAATATCATTTTTATTACGGCTAATATGCCAGAGAAAAGCATGCCCAAAATTCTAAACGGTAGACTGACGAGCCAAATAACCGGCCAAATAAGTAACGCTATGACCGCTAAGGGCCAACTAACGGAAAAAAGAAGTAACCAAAGCATCAGCACAATAAAAACCATCATTGATTGAACCTCGATAAACTAAATTGGATTACCATCGTTAAGTAATAAGGTTGTTTAGCGGAGAATCAAGACACATTCTAATCCATACATCCGTGGAAGAAATACTGAACAACCTTAAAACACTAGGGTCGCAGCGTTATAGATGAGGACAGTCAATACAACCGTAGAACTCAGAAACACGACAAAACGAACCATAATTTTATTCCAAACCGTCTGTATCAGAGTATGGATAACTCGAAGTCCAACGTAAGTCCACGCCAACATCGTATTAAAGCCTGATCCAGCGCCTAATAAAGCCAAGACCATCACCACCGCATAGAATAGAGTGGGTTGCTCTAATAAGTGATTGTAATTGTCTGCTTTCCATCGAACGTTTGCGGGTAACTTATTCATCAAATCTGCGGGTGGAATGTCTGCGTCCATTTCTAAACCAAGCTTCGAGATCGCTGGTATTCGGGTGGCATACATCCAATAGAAAACAATGATGTTTAACACCATGAGAGCAACTGCAGGCTGCAAAATAGTTTGAGTGATCATTTGGTATTCCTCTTCCTCGTTTATTGATAGTGACGCATATGTTTAATCGATCAGGATGTTAATCACTAAACATATTTTGTAAGACAACGTGATTTTCGCTTAATGGCTCCACAAACTCAAACGTTCGAGAATATCCAGTTTTACTGATCAACCACTCACCGTCTTCCTTGCGGTATTCATCTTGATAAATGGCGGCACCATAAAGACGAGTTTTACCGACTAGATCAATTACCATGTCTTGCAAATACCAGACTCCGGTCGCTGTTTCACCGCCATCAGCGACAGTGATTTCAGGGTGGTGCCCGTGGTGCATGGTGATGACCGTGCCCAGAGAAAGGTTTTCATCCATAAATTGTACCAATGGCTCGCGCCCATCGAAGCTCAACTGACCATCACTGTACCGCCCCTGAACATCTATTGTCATGGTGCTGGAAAAAAGCGACCAATCCTTACTGTCTAGACCTCTAAAATAACGAGCCTTCAGTTCCTTTATTTGGTCTTTTTCGATTAAGGTATTCATAATTATTTCTCCTGATCAAGTTAGCTCACAGCACATAAGGGAATATCGCTTTCCGTTCTTTAGGGTAGTCGTCGAACTGTTTGTTAAACCACTTGTGGGTAATCAATGCACGCGGAATTAAGTTCGCGGCGGTAACTGCAACCACAAACACCGCCCCAAGATTCCATGTCATTGTTGCGAGGCCTACAAACGAAATTATTTCACCCAGGTATTGCGGACAACTAACAAATTTGAAAAAGCCGCCAAACGGAATCTTATAACGTGGTTCATCCGGGTTAGGTATCTTAGGCCGCAAGCTTCTTAATATGGCGTCCGAATAAACGTTGAGGCTGAACCCAAAGGCGTAAATGACGACACCCGCAATAAACCTTGGGTCTTGAAACCAGCTCGCCGTGTATTGGGACCCGAATTCCGATATATAGGCCGCATTCAAGTAGGAATGCAGCGCGAGCACTACCCAACCAAAAACCATTACACTGGGATCAAAGGAATTCTTAGATCCAGCGGCTGTTCTCATTAACAGGGGGTTTACCAAAGCCCTATTTGTATAATGGAAAATCCATACGCACAAAAAGAACAACGGCACCGGTTGCATCGAATTCTTACCTGCAAAATAAACGATAGGAAAAACGATCAATGCTGGAAGCTCCATAAGCACCCAACCCATCTTTGAACTTAAGCGAAAACCACTTTTACTTTCACCAAAGCGACCTCCATATTTAGCAGTACCGTAGCGGTTGCCAAAATAGATCAAAAACGCAATCACAAACCCTACTATCAGCAGGGTATCGTAAACAGTATTACCGGTGTACCAACTCATTTTTATTCTCCAATAATTTCAATAAACTTCTTTCTTAGATTCAGACTCACACCTTCATCAATTGTTGATGACGCATGCCCTTCAGATAAGCCTCAGTCAACGGATAGCGGTATAGAAACACACAACTCAATGCCGCAAGAATCGCCGGCAAGACGCCCACACAAAAATAAATAGCTTCGATAGCACTAGCTGGTTGTTCAACTTCTCCGGAGGTGGATGAAATATACCCAGCCGAGCCGAGGATAAAGGCGGAGAGCCCGCCACCAAGGGCGAAGGCTAGCTTTTCAGATGTGGTGTAAAATCCAGAGTAAACACCTTCGCGGTGCAAACCCGTTTTCAATGATTCGTAACTGATAGCGTCTGGAAGCATGGCCTGGCCCATCATAATCATAGAACCGGCAGTAAATCCAAGCAGCGCTCCTCGCAAAACTATAATTACTTCAGATTCTGTTGGACCGGAAACCAGCCAGCTCAACATCAAAAGTGCATGCACCATAGCAGCCACTACATAGATGGTTTTTTTATCAAATTGTTTTAATAAACGCAGGCTGATAAATGGGCCCAGCATGGTAAACAATGCAGCAATAGCGCCGTACATGCCCAAAAATTTATAGTCTTTAGCCAACACGTGAACAACAAAGTAAACCAACAAGGTTTGATTCAACGCGACACTACTGAGCTGGGTAATCTTCAAACCAATAATTTGCATAAACGGTTTATTTGACCAAACCATTTTCAGACTCTTTAGAAACGACAAGGGCGGGTCCGTTAAACTGCTGTTCTGCTTGGCTCCTTTGGTCATCACAAAGCTGCATAAAAACGCAGCTAATATCAACACCGAATAGATCCGCGCCATACTTTCATGGGCAGCTCTGTCGCCACCCAAAGTCCCGACCAAAACGGGTGCCAAAGACAAGCCCACCACGGTACCTAACCCAATCGCGTAGACCCGAAACGAAGCCAACCTTGCTCGCTCTCTATAATCATCTGTCATCTCCGTGAGCATGGCTATATACGGAACGTTAAAGACGGTATAACCAGTGGAATACAGCAGCAGGCAGGCTAATAGCAACATTACCGTCTGCGGATTTTCTTCCAGCGAGGGCGAGTGAAACAATAAGTAAAAGGCCATCACGCTGATAACTGCACCTAGCAAGAGATAAGGGCGCCTTCGTCCGAAGCGTGTGTTTGTTCGATCTGAGATAGCGCCCATAATGGGGTCAGTAACGGCATCGTAGATTTTCGAACCCAGATAGATATAACCCCAGGTCACCGCTGCTACACCGAGAAAATCAGTTGCGAAACGCTGCATCAAAATCGTGATGGTGTTAAACATCACAGAAATGCCAAAAGTACCGATGCCCCAACCGATGCAGAGTTTTAAAGGCAGGGGACCTGACGTTGAATCTTTAGACATTAATAATCAGGTAAATAACTAATGAATCAATCTTGCTCTAATTCGGCGGCTAGATCGCCTGGCCCGGGCAAGTTTCGCAACAGGTGTTTGCCGTTAACTCTATCGTGGTAACCACCTGCATCGCTCAAAGGATTATAAAACTGCTTATACCAGATTCGGCCTAGACGAAAGTTGCCCTCCACAGGAGTCGCCATGATTTGTAAGGCAGGTTTTTTATTACCCCATATCTGAAAATCCTGAGCAAATGCAGCAAGCGCTCCTTCCTGAGCCATTTTGGCATTGGCCATATCCTCTTCTGTTGGGGTTGGATTGGGAGCTTTGGACAAGTTGTTATGCCAAGCTTTTACTTTACCGTCATCAATTGGAGTATTGAATATAAATTCATAACCATCTGCTTCGCCAAACCGTTGTTTGGACACCAAAAGGCCAGGCCCTGTATACCAAGTTAGCGTAGTCAAATAAGCGTTGTACATTCGGTGAAAGCCACCTTGTCTTTGGTAATAAACGTGGTCTTGATATTCGTTCTCAAAATATTCACACGGAGCTCCATGCGTTGGCCCCAAGTGATGAGCATCAGCCATGTTATCCAGAATTTCCTGAGGATGCATTTCCAGTTCGCCGAGGTGATCGTAACTGCCATTCACCCATTGCAGGTCGTCCCATGCAGGAACATCAGGCAGCTCATGGCTGGGCGGATTGCCTTCTGGGTCATGCCACATAAAAATAGCCCCGTACTTTTCGACTACCGTATACGATTCAATGCCAGCCGCTTTAGGGCATGGGCCATCAAAATAAGGTATATCGTCAACCTGACCCTCAGGAGTATATCGCCAACCGTGATAAGGGCACCGAATTGAATCACCTTCGATCTGTTCATTATTTAGTACAATCGAAGCGCTCTTGCTCTCCGCCAAATGAGTTCCCATATGCGCACAATAGGCATCCAATAGAACAACCTTGCCACTGTTGCCTTTGTATAAAGCAAAATCTTTAGCGAAGAACCTTACGCCAACAGGGCCTTCATCAAGCTCAGTCGCCTCTGCAATCATGAACCACCCTCGCGGGAATACATACTCACCTAATTTGAAGTCTGCCGCAGTTGCCATAATATCCTCGCTGTCGTAATGGTATTAATTAGTAAGTTAATGGCGTTCTATCAAAACGCTATTTCAAATGTGCTTGAATGCCTTCGATGGCATAGGCGATGAAGAAGCTAAAGTTTCGATCGTTATCTATCTCTTCATCACTGAAATTCAATTTGGTCAATGTTGGCAGATGCTCAGAATCGTTGCGTAATGCTTCGATTAACTGATGATATACCGGTGTATTGCCCACTCTTTGCTGTTGCCTAGTCTGCAATTCTTGATGTACATAACCAACGACATTATTCATCAAAAAGGCGTGAGCCCTAACAGCTTCAGTTGCCGTAAAACCAAAATCAATTAGAATTTTCGTCGCATGCTCCAAACGATAAAACCTCGGATCTAACGCCGCCTGTGCGTATTTGAGCAGGTCAGGATTGAGTAGAAAAGCTTCTCTGTAGAAGTCAGCTGACTTCACCAACCATGATTGCCAAGTCTCCCCAGACGGCGATGGCGCATCACCTAATGCTGCAAACGACTGCAACGCATGAATGCGCCGCAAGCCTTCAAGCCCGCCAGTATGTCGATATACCGTAGTCACATTCACACCCAACTCGGCTGCAACTTTATTGACTGATACTGGACCGTGTGCACACACTTTATGAACCGCCGCCTCGATTGACTCACGATTTATGGTTGGGTTACGACCCGCACTCGACTTTAGTGATTCATCCTTAGTCACAATTAATTTCCTTGCTTCCAAAGTGAAGGAGCACCTTGATCGGATGCTGCTATAAACCTTTGTAAAAAGCTTCTTACGTCAGCAACTTCTTCATCGGAAAATTCCGCCAACAAACGTTTTTCGGTCGCCTTCGAAAGGGCAAGTAATCTGACATATAAAGATCGCCCTCTCACGGTAAGAGAAAATCGCACGCCATCAGAAGTCTCTGTTACCAAACCACGGTCTAGCATCCTTTGAATATCTGAAAACTGTGGAGCATCACCAGTATGATCGAGATGCGAATGTAAGTCCTGGAACGACATGTCACCGACCAGGCCCATCAGCGTTAGCGACAAATATTGGCTACTACTTAATTGCTCTTCTTGTAATTCTCTATTCAAATCATGTGAGGCTTGAAAATGAGCTCGCGACAACAAGTACAAAAAGAAATTATCTGAAAATTTTCCCGTAGCAATATCGACTGCATCACCCGCTGGTTCCCCACGGCCTTTCTCCTTAGCAGTTGCATAGCGGCCTTTGTGAAAAACTAATGGTTGTTCATCTCGAGTTTCGTATTCATGAACCTCTCCAACAAAGATGACATGGTCACCACCTTCATACTGGTAGGTTGTTTTACATTGAAATTGCGCAGCAAAGTCCGGCAACAACGGAGACGAACCAAGACCTGGTTGCCAATCTAAACCTGAAAATTTATCACTGCCTCTTGAAGCAAACCGTTGCGACAACGCCTCATGTGTTGAAGCCAATACATGAACACAGAAATGACCTGATTGCTGAAAAGCGGGTAACGAGCCTGAGTTCTTTGCTAAAGACCATAAAACTAGCGGCGGGTCGAGAGAAACGGAATTAAAGCTTGATGCGGTAACTCCGACCGGCGAACCTTGCTCGTCTACACTGGTAATCACCGTGACACCCGTTGCAAACTGGCCTAAAGCATTACGAAATTCTGTGGAGTCTAAGCTTTTCATTTAGCGTACTATTGACTGAGTTGAGGCCGGAAATCAGATGCCTAATAGAGACTTCAATAATACGGTAGATTCAAAGCCTTTCTGGAATTTATTTTCTCGAGGCAAGAAATCCAAAACCACAATTATTGACGGTATATTTTGCGAATTAGTGCAATAATACCCCACTCAAAGCCAAAATAAATTGATTTATAGCACTATAATTTACGAAAATTGAATTTTAGATAAAACAAGCGAAGCACCAAATGGAACATGATTTTAATAATAAAACGGTAATCGTCACAGGTGGCACTCGTGGGATAGGTCGCGGCATCGCCGAAGCTTTTTTAGACGGCGGTGCAAATGTGATTGTTTCTGGACGTAATCCAACTGAGAGTCTGCCTTCTGCTAATGGCCGCACCGCATTATTTATTCAAGGGGATGTGAGAAACGCTGAGGAAAGCCAGCAGTTGATCGATTTCGCCGTCTCTGAAACAGGCCGACTTGATGTGCTCATCAATAATGCCGGGGGCAGCCCTGAAGTCTCATCTGAGGATGCCTCTCCCAAATTCACCAACGCCATCATTGCATTGAACCTTATGGCTCCTGCGGTATTAAGCCAGCAAGCGTACACACCCATGCAGGAATCATCTGCGCAGTGTTCAATTATTAATATTGCGAGCGTTTCGGCTATACGTCCGTCGCCTCGTACTGCTGCCTATGGAGCCGCTAAAGCAGGCTTAGTTAACTTGACACGATCACTAGCTCAAGAATGGGCTCCAAAGATTAGGGTGAATGTCATTATTGCAGGGCTCGCTCGCACCGAAGCATCAGCCGACCATTACGGCGGCGAAGACGGCATTAATAAAATTGAACAACGAATGCCTATGCAACGCATGGCAACACCACAGGACATTGCCAAGGCGTGTTTATACTTAGCTAGCACATCCGCTGAATACGTATCTGGCGCCACGCTAGAAGTGCACGGCGGCGGCGAGCCTCCTTCCTTTTTGAGTTTACAAAATGACTAACAAACCCTCTGACCACTCAAACATACCCAAAGACTGTACTGCCGTACTGTCCCATTCAAAATTTGGTTCAGAAGTCGGCTACTCGCACTATGTACACAAAGATGAAGAGCAGAAAGGCATTTACTATCTCGGCTTGGTTTTAACCGAGAAGCACGGCGGAGCACCCGGCCGCGGACATGGTGGTGTCACTATGGCGATGCTGGACGAAGTAATGGGCCGGGCCGCTTCGCGAGTACTTGGCAAAATGTGCTACACCGCATCCATGACCACAAATTTTTGCTCTGGATCAAAAATTGGCGACCACCTTCTTGCGTCTGCAACCGTATCCAGGAGCGGCAAAACGTTAGCATTTGTTGATGCGCAACTCCATTCGGGCGATCACCTTGTCGCAACAGCAACAGGCAGCTGGATTAATTCAGGAAAGGATATCCCGGCGCCATAATACCTAGCTTAGCAACATACTGAGGCAGAATAAGAATGCAAAAAATCATGATCTGTATTGCTAGACCCAAAGAAGAATTACAAGCGACATGGAATATCGCAGCGGCAAGCCTGTTTACTTCTCTCTCAGAAACCCACACGAACTGCAGCTATACAATCGCAGATTCAGATGTGGCGCCCGCTCACCTATTAGAAATGAATAATACTGCACACCCTAAAGATGCTGTTGTGAGTCTATGGGTAGATCACGCCTATGATTTAGAGAGCATCTATCTTAAGGTTGCTAATCTAGGCTTGTTTCAAGCGTATGCAGTGATGGAATCAGAACCTTTAAACCGTGAGCGTTCACTGGGCCGCGTCGACGGAATGTGTCAGGTCGCTTTGATAAAAACACCAGCAAGTATGCTGAAGCAGGATTGGTTGGATATCTGGCTCGGCGACCACACCAGAATAGCCATCGACACTCAATCAACCTTTGGTTATCGGCAAAATGTTGTAGTAACTCCATTGCCCTTAGCAACCTCAAATAAACCTGAGTGGCCATTAGTGGATGCCATCGTTGAAGAGAATTTTCCAGCAATTGCTATGACAGATCGACACGTCTTTTTCGACTCAGCAGGCAACCCCGAACAATTTGAAGAACGCCAACAGGCAATGATGCAAAGCTGTTTTCGCTTTATAGATTTCGAAGCTTTCGACTGTGTCCCAATGAGCGAGTATCTGCTTTAAGACTTTCAAATTCAGCTTGAATCACCTGACACCAAACCAGCTTAAAATGAATACGACAATCACCTGTCGCATCGACGATGCTTAGGTGACTGCTCGCATACAAAGGATGTCAATCGCTTACTACCATCAGCCATACCGTAGCCAACCATTTCATCAGAAATATCAAAAAACTCATCGGCATTATCTGCATTTCTAGAGACAGCGTACTTGACGATATCAGACGCAACTTGCCACCTCTCTTCTATATCTGACGCACAATGGAATGCACTCTCACGCTTCATTGTCTCTAGAGGTATTTCAATTTCATACCCATACCGTTCGCTCAACCCCAGATAATGAGCTCGTAACTCTCCAAATTTCCCTGACTCAACCTTTTTCGATGGTCGCCAATTAGCGAACGACCCCCTTATTCCAGCCATGACAGTATTCACTCTGCCACTCATATGGGTCTGGTCTTCGAAGCGAATAAAATTAACTCTTGGGCTTAAGGCTTCGTGTTTTTCCAGTTCATCGAACAGGCTTTGCATGCGCCTGCCTTCATTGCCCATAGATACTAGTAAAGGACTTTTACTGGACAACGTTTTTTGCGCTATAGACGTTACACGAGCATTAATAGCACCGTCATGCAGTTCCGGACTAATAGCATAATAACTAGAAAAATCGTTGCCTCGACTAAGCCAGTCATTAGTCACAAACTTACCAGCTGCAGAATGGCCAATCAAAATACTATATGGCGCTGTTCGAAATTTCCCTTCTATGTAAGGAACAACTTCATTGTGTAGCAGTTGAGAATATTTACTTTGGCCGTCCTCACCATCCGGGATAAATTCAGAACCCGCACCACTAATGCCCACCACAATAAATTCTGGTGCTTCTGCCGCCAGCATATCGATGGCTGCCACCACTGAGAGTAAATCTAATTGGCCGCGGACCGTGTAGATCACGGGGTATCTCACATCTTTATTTCTGACATACGATTTAGGCAAAGAAATCATAATTTCGCGCGGCCCATCAAAGGCGGACGACTCAATCATCAAACTATCCGCATATTTAACCGGCTCAGCCAATGCAGTCATTGAGAACAGTAACGTCATAGTCACTAAAAATGATTTCATTAGAACATTTCCTTTTTAAGATTTAATTTCACAAGCCCAAAAACAATAAAACGCACAACCATTCTGATAAATATTAACACACAGAAAAATCTTAACTCATTACTCCAACCACTCCTCTCGGTCTGAGTTAGCGATGCGACCTTCCTTGTCCAAGAATTTATTACTCTTGTCAGGGTTGTCACAACTGAATCCGGCCACGCCTGTTCGGTAAGGTGTTAACCCATTAAAAGCGGCACCCCGCGCAATGCTAATACTGCAGAAAACTCGTCCATTGACCTTCGATTTACGGATCACACCATTAGGGCTACTTACCCTAGTATCTGCAATAGGGTCGTTCTTGCGTTCTGTAGTTCTCTTCTCTTCGTAGACCTGTGCATGACTTCCCTTACGCGGCTGACTTATATCAACCTTATCATTCCTCAGTGAACGCTCCCTCTCAATCCTATTGGTTAGGTCACGCATCTGCTGAGGACTTGGTAAACGGAAAACGGGGGATCGAACAACGGGTTCATCTGATTGAATACTAATTTCATTTAATACAGATTGATCGTCATCTGGGATGGTCGACGATTCAACATTGGTCGACAACTCACTATTAGTCGGTAGGGGCAACTGCTCTATAGGCGGGTCTAGCGCCACCTCCTTCTGCTTTAAGAGCGTTAAAGAGAGAATCGGCTGATCGAGATTGATTGATTCGGGCAGCGAAAAACGAATGGAGATAGACAGCAGAAGGAGGTGAACGAGAGCGGCCAGAGCCAATCCATAAATTAGTGACCGATCTTCCGACAACTGAGGTTGAGTCTCGGTGAAATTCATACGCTATCTAATTGGTGCTTTTGATCTGAATTGTTTGATCCGAAATACGTCCATGCGCGCTATGGCCCTAGCAGGATAGTTTCTAGACCTTAATCAGATCATAGCAAGACAAATTAAACACCATCATTGAAAAATATTAATCTAGGAAAATTTCTGGCTCTTAGTATTCCTAAACTTAGCTAATACAGTTCAAACAAACTCAGCCGAATCAAACCAGCGTTGTAGGCACATATAACTGAGCAAGTTTTCCGCCATCTACTGGTAATTCAACACCCGTAATAAAGCTCGCTTCGTCACTGGCTAAGAAGGTGATCGCTGCCGCAATTTCCTCGGGGGTGCCGCTTCGCTTCATGGGAATGGTTTCATGAATGGCGTCTTGTATTTTCTGGTTTCCGCCAACAGCCGCTTGGCTTGCTGCTGTTGCCACTGACCCTGGCACCACAGTATTCACCCTCACGCCCTGTGTTGCCCCTTCCATCGCCGCGCAGCTGGAAAAGCTATTAACCGCCGCTTTAGCCGCCGAATATCCCGAAACCCCAATGGTTGCCTTTGAACCGCATGAAGAAGAGATATTGACTATCGACCCGCCTTGTTCTTGTTTCGCCATGATGCTCATTGCCGTTTTAGTTCCGACAAATGTCGCGTCAGCCGTGACGCAAAAATTCTTACGCCATTGCTCTAAACTCATATTGTCGATCGTGCGGTGGCGCGTTACCGCCGCATTATTAACCAATACATCAAGGCGTCCCTGGGACTCAGCGGTTCGCTCTATCAAGCCCTTAAATAGATCAGTATCTTCGAGATCAATAACTTCAAAGCTCACTTTACCTCCAGCGTCGGATATTTGTTGCGCCGCATATTTCAGCTTTTCGGCATTGCGCGCGCACAACACTACGTGCGCTCCTTCGTTAGCGAATTGCTGAGCCGACGCAAAGCCAATTCCCAAACTACTACCCGTAACGATCACCACTTTGTCAGAAAAACGGTTTTTCATGATTTTCTCCAATCAGTCTGATTAATAATAAACCTTAAATTTGACAGCTCAACGATGTTGCCGCTGACATAAATTCGGGCTCTTTATCAAGCGCATGTAAGGCAGCCAAGTACCCAAAGGTCATCGCAGGGCCTAAGGTGGCACCTGCACCCAAATACTTATCGCCCATAACGGCAGAAGAGGTATTGCCCACTGCATACAAACCATCGATTTCGACACCGGACTCATTCAAAGCCTGGGCGTTTTGGTTCGTAAGCACGCCTCCTTTGGTGCCGATATCTCCAGGATATAAAGGTAGAGCGTAGTAAGGCGCTTTGCCAATATTTGCGATACACGGATTAGGACTATGCCGCTCATCCCCATAGTAACGCTCGTAAAACAGATCCCCACGCTGAAAGTCTAAATCCTTGCCGGTTAGTGCATATTCATTATTTAGATCAATGGTCTTACTTAAACCTTGCGGGTCGATTCCGGTTGAATCAGCGATTTCTGCAATTGTATCTTTCTTTACTAATATTTTTTTTACCCGCTTTGGTAGCACGGAATCAGGGGCTCCCCACCCAGGACCAATTGGACCAAATGGGTATTTGTGTCGAAACCTTGCATCAAAAATTACCCATGAAGGAACCGTCGCAGAATCATACATCGCTGCGCCAGCTTCTAAATACGGGAGTGCTTCATTGGCAAACCGCTCACCCCGTTGATTTACAATCACTAATCCTGGCAGCGAACGTTCCGCGAAAAGACCCATTGGTCTTGGCCAACCAGGAACGTGCACGACGGGAATCCACCAAGCATGATTCATTAACTCTAACTTAGCACCTACCGATTGAGCAGCTTGAATAGCATCTCCAGTATTATTGGTTTGCGAGACACTCCAATCTGCTTTGCTCGGTTCAGGTAGATTTTCATCACGCATCTGCGCGTTATGCTCAAAGCCCCCTGCCGCCAAGATTACGCCTTTAGTCGCGGTTACTTTACATTCTTCACCTTCGTGTTCAATAACTGCACCGGTTACCTTTCCGTCTTCCTTTATTAAAGAACGCATCGGCGAATTCAACCAAATTTCGCCACCCTTTTTCTTCATTGTATAAAACAAACTCCCCACCAAGGAATGACCCTGGGTTAGCCGACGTGCTAATTTCCCTTTTAATCTACCGGGAATATCAACCATATAAAGAAAGATTATTTTCATCAGAGTTAAACGCCAGCCTTTCTGCTGAGTTAAGAATTTTCTCGCCTCCTTAAAGGTGAGCGTAAATCGCCCCTGTACCACTGCACCGGGTTGTTGAGGCTGCATTTTATACAGGTCATTGCCTAATTTACTGCCACGGAAAACATCCGGTGCTTGGGTTCGGTAGCCATTTTTAGCGCCCTCCATATTGCTGTAATAATCTGGATATGGGAAGGCTGAATAGCTTACCGCCGAATGATTCTGCAAATACTCCAACATTTCAGGAGCTCCATCGACATAGGCTCTTAGGCGTTCGTCACTCACTTGATCACCTATCGCCTTTTTCATATAGATATAAGCGTGCTGAGCGCTATCAGCACTCACACTTGCGTCATTAACACGGCGAGCGTTTTCACTATTTGGAATCCAAATCCCTCCTCCTGACATCGCTGAGGTTCCACCAAACCGTTCAGCCTTCTCCACCACGAGCACAGAAGCGCCATGGTTAAGCGCAGTAACTGCCGCAGTCAGCGCACCGGCACCTGATCCTATAATCAGCAAATCTACCTTTTTTTCTTTCATTAATTTCTCAATCTTCAGCTATAGACACAGCTCTGCCAATTTACTATTTGAACTTTCTAACAATGTGTTACCAAGCTCTCTGGCAATAACATCGGCACTGCCTAAATAACGCTCGGCTTGCTTAGCCCATAAAAAATAGCGATGAATAGGGTATTCCAAGTCCTGGCCGATACCGCCATGCAGGTGAAGCGAGGCATGGGCTACTTTATGCCCTGCTTGCGCCACCCAATATTTGGCCACAGCCGCTGACACCGAAAGATCTTCGCCCTCTTGAATATCTTCCAACGATCGCCAATAGACACTGCGCAATGACTCCACTTCCATATACGCATCGGCGGCTTGTTGAGAAACAGCTTGGAATGATCCCAAGGTTCTACCAAATTGTTTTCGTTCAGACACATAAGTCGCAGCACGCTTTAAACCTTCATCGAGAATGCCGGTTTGCAATGCTGCTAAAGCCACCCAAGTGGTATGACGTTGTTCAGCAACCAACTCTTGTGCACGCGCCCCTCGTGCAATAACACTCGCGGAAGAAAATGAGACATCAGAAAATTCAAAATAGCCTGCTGGCTCTCCACTAATCGCGGTTTGCTGAACGCAAGCTACCCCTTCCTTATTAGCATCTAAATAGACGAGTAGGACTTCCGCAGAATCATCAACAACTTCTAACACAATCCCATCCGCGAGGGATGCGTAGTACGCAAATCCTGTTCTTCCTTGCAAAGCCCAATCATCAGCTCCTTTGCTAACACATGCCAATTGCTTGGCCTGCTGCACGCCCCGATACTTTCGCGCAGCACAAAGAATATGGCTGCCATCAATCACCTTCTTTAACACCTCTTTCTTAATGTCCTCGTTGCTTCCTTGGCTAATCGGCAGTGCAGACTCAACAATGCTTGATACCAACGGCATCTGCGGTAAAAACCGTCCTTGCAGCTCTATCGCCAAACAAAACTCCACTAAAGATAGTCCTAAGCCTCCGTCTTCCTCCGCAAAAGGCGTAGCAAAAATACCTGCTTCGGCTAGGTGGCTCCACAGCGCACGGTGTATTGGCTCACCTGACTGAGCTAGTGTTTTTATTTCATCATCACTGCACGTATCGTTAAACATACGCTCCAATGAATCTTTCATTGCTAACTGTTCTTCTGAAAAACTAAAGTCCATGGTTATCTACTCATCTAAATCGTTTCATCTATCTGTATCTCAGCTTACAACTGCTTTAGCTAAAAACTATTTTCATCGAAAAGCTTAAAAGCCTTTGCCTTCAGAGTTATGAGGCTCTTAATTAGGAGGCTTTGAATTACGAAACAATGGTGTTTGGCATTCCTAAACCGAAGTTGGCCACCATACAGCGCATCACTTCTAAGACGCCTCCGCCCACCGTGGATATCTGCGCATTGCGATAGTCGCGTTCTAAATCACCACCAAAAATTGCATCTCCACTACCAAACTGAATCAGTGCATCCTCATCCACTAACTCCAGCAAGTCTCTCAACACTTCTATCAACGCCAAGATGTTTTTGAATTTGGCGCCCGACGCTAGCGCCACATCAAGCTGGCCCTGTTCTATTTGTGATGCCGTACGAAGATTAAGCAATTGCATTGCCTGCAATCGGCAATAGATGCTCCCGACCTTACTCTGAATATCTCTGGTGTCTTGCTCACTTTCTTTGAGAGCTTCCACCACGCGCTGGAATTGCTTTGAACCAATGACGGCCATTGCCGCGAGTGCGACTCGCTCATGATTAAGTTGTGAGGTAATTATCTTCCAACCACCATTCACTTCACCAAGCACTCGATTCATAGGAACGCGAATATCATCGTAGTAAGTGACGTTAGTCTCTATGTCTGCAACGGTATAAATCGGTGTGGCCGAATATCCTGGGTCATTCGCATCCACAATCATCATGGTTATGCCAGCAGAAGGCCTTCGCACTTCTGTATCCGTGCGAGTAGCCAGCCACACGTAATCGCAGTCATGACCTGAACTCGTAAACAGCTTGGTCCCGTTCACGACAAATTCATCTCCGTCTAATATTGCCGGTGTACTTAAAGAACCCAAATCGGTTCCTGACCCAGCTTCGGTATAGCCAATCGCGAAGATGCATTCACCAGCGGCTATTTTTGGTAAGAAAAATTGTTTTTGTTCATCACTACCAAACTTCATCAAAGCTGGTCCGACGGTATTGATGGTGACCAATGGGAAAGGCGTATGTGCTGACCAAGCCTCTTCAAACAAAATAAGCTGTTCAATCGCCGTATAGTTTTT
>CAJQNY010000233.1 GCA_905479805.1 uncultured Arenicella sp. | reverse complement strand
ATCGGTGCTATTGCAGGTGGCAGTGTTGGCTATTACATGGATGTGCAAGAAGCCAAATTGCGTAAAGAATTGGCAGATACCGGGATTGTTTTCGAACGCCAAGGTAACAATATCGTCATGGCTATGCCTGGCAATGTCACTTTCGACGTTAACCAAGCAAATATTAAAGGACAATTTTACCCCGTGCTTGATCGATTGATTACGATACTTAATGAGCGCAATCAAACTCTAATCGAAGTTGCTGGTCACACAGACAATACAGGCAATGATGCAATCAACTTGCCTTTATCAAGAGACCGCGCTCGCAGCGTGGCAAATTATATGGCCAATCAAGGCATCATACGCTCGCGGCTCGCCGAGCTAGGCCTTGGATCTTCACACCCAATCACAGATAACTCAACGGCCGAGAACCAACAACTGAACCGTCGAGTTGAAATCACCTTAGTGCCCATCACTTAATGGTGTATTCGCCTTCCTAAATCTTACTTTTCACCGGCAAATAGGCGAGGCGTTGCTCTCTATCCAGAGAGCAACGCCTCCAACAACATCAGTTGTATGTTTTAAACTCGTGTGAGAGTTACTCTTTCACCTCCAATTTTTCTTTATTAATTTGAGCCTCAATGTCCTCAAGAAATTGTTTTTCCTGTTTACTCAACATGGATTTTTCTGCTTCGTTCATTTCAGAGAGCAACCGCGGCGCTACCTTTAGCTCACCTGTCGTGGGGTCGGTATAGGTTTTAAGTTTCGTATTGTCCTCAACTTCCGCAAACGTCGTGGCACTCGATAGAGCCATGATCCCGGCAATGCTAGTGGTCAAAAATATTTTGCTTGAGATTTTGGTGGGGTTCATCTTTATTTCCTCATTCAATAGTTTACAAAATGCTAAGTCACCGGCCCCCGGGTTAGATTACAAAGTGTAAGGAAGAGGCCTTTCAATGACTCAACGAATTGAATTGTAGGAAAAATTTAGTTCACTGCATTGAACCTAAAACGAACTTAATTGGAGTATTACTATTCTTAACTTGAGGTCACATATTAAGAGATTGCAATGATATTGCAGAGCCTCCTTGTTGTTGACAATAGTCAAGATCAGCAACTTCGAAGTTGTGATTGTAATGTTAGGTCTTCTTGCTTTTTAGTAATGAGAACCTCGGGTAGCTCAACCTTGAAATGCAACAACATCCTAAATTTGGCCCCCATGGAAATCCTAAAAAAATGTGAGATATAAATGCTTATGATACGGTCTTAATTAAATCGCCACACCAATTTAGGGAATATTTTATGCGCATTTCACTTGGCTTGAGCTTACTATTCATCTCATTTGTTTCGCTTGCACAGAATACTGTCAAATATCGAGTTACATTCAGTGGAACTTGGGTTTCGGCTGATAGTAGTGTTTATCCGTTAAGTGCTCATTTCACCGAACTGATTGGCGCGACTCACTCTCCTGGAAACGCCTTTTGGAAGCGCGGAGAACTCGCTAGCAAAGGTGTTGAGGATGTCGCTGAACTCGGCGCTATGTTTAATCTGAGGTCGGAGTTAGCTACGGCGGTTCAGGCTGGGACCACAGGCTCTCCCATAATTTTTTCAAGCTTATTTGGCTTGCCTAATTCCGTATCGAAAATCATTTCAGTAGACTTAAATCAATCAAACATCACATTAATTTCCATGCTTGCTCCTAGCTCCGATTGGTTTGTAGGTGTTTCGGATTTACCGTTGCGCACCGATGGATCGTGGAATAATTCGTTGGGTGTGGATTTGCATCCCTACGATGCGGGAACTGAAAATGGTGAAACATTTATGTTGTCAAATCCAGCAACGTCACCACCGCAAACGATCTCCCTGATTGGTAATTCTCCATTTTTACTTGCCAAGCCGGTCGTCGGGCAATTAAGTTTTGAACTACTCACCCCAATCGACCCCATTGATCCAGCGATGCCCGTTGTTCCATCAACCCCTGATCAATCGGCGCCTGCAGTGGTAATAGCGCCGATAGTCGAATTGATAATTTCAGATAATTAAAAGTTATCGGTTTACCTAAGCTACAAACTTTCCTACTGGTCTTCAACCGAATGACCATTGTTCTTGACCATACGCTTGAGCAAATCATCATCGATGCTCGCACTGATGCCATCCGCTTCAGTGGTGGCAATCTCCAGCAATGATGCACCTTCTGGAAACTCGGATGAGTCCACATCAGAATTCACACGTCGCCATTCTTCTAGGTACAAATCACTACCGCCCTTACCTGCTCGCATGGCTGCTCGATCAATTGCTTCCTGAAAGCGATCAGGCATCATCACTTTGCCTTTTTCACGGCCCTTGCGAAACATCACCATCGAGGGAATATCGCGCCAGTACATGGTTATTTTTTGCATAATACTTCCTTCACTCTATTTGTTATAACTACTCGCTATTCTGGCGGATGGTCGCATTACTTGGGTCATAGGGGCTGTCTTCTACAATTTCACAATCCCACAATGCGCCCAGCATTTTCACTTTAAGTTTTTGACCAACAACGGCCATTTCAGGGGAAACATATCCCATTCCGATGCTTTTCTCAAAGGCGACGGAATACCCTCCTGACGTTAAACGGCCAACTTTGGTTTCGCCATCGTAAAGGGCTTCTCGGCCCCATGGGTCGGCATCTTCAGGGCCATCGATTAACAAGGTTACGCATTTCCAGCGAATGCCAGTGGCTTCCATCTCCGCTTTACCGTGAAACTCTTTAGATAAATCAATGAATCTCGGTAAATCCGCTTCGGCCGGGGTCGCATCTCGTCCAAGTTCTGTACCAAATGCTCGGTAGGATTTTTCTTGGCGCAGCCAGTTCTGAGCCCTAGCACCCACCAACTTCAGACCATGTTCTTCACCGGCGTTGGTAATGAGATCCCAAAGGTAATTTTGCATTTCAATTGGGTGGTGTAATTCCCAACCCAATTCACCGGTATACGCCACTCGAATAGCATTGACCGGGCACATACCCAATTCAATTTTACGCGCGGACAACCAAGGAAAACGTTTATTGCTTAATGCGGTTTCTGGCTCAGCGTCCTTGATGATTTTATTTAATACATCACGAGTTTTTGGCCCAGCGATAGCGAACACACCCCATTGCGTGGTGACATCGTGAATTTCGATGTAACCAAATTCGGCCATTTTGTCTTCAGCCGCCTTGCGCAAATAGTCAGCGTCATAGGCTGTCCACGCCCCGGCAGAAACCAAGTAATAATCATCCTCACCGTTTCGAACAATTGTGTATTCAGTTCTAGTCGTTCCATGCGCAGTCAGTGCATAGGTAAGATTAATACGACCAACCTTAGGCAACTTATTACAGGTAAACCAATCAAGAAATTGCGTAGCGCCTGGACCTTTCACAATATGTTTGGTAAACGCCGTCGCGTCAATCAAGCCAACACCCTCGCGAATTGCTTTGGCTTCTTCTACGGCATATTGCCACCAACCGCCACGACGGAACGAACGAGAAGCCTCGTCATCAAAACCTTCAGGCGCGTAGTAGTTTGGCCGCTCCCAACCGTTGACATGCCCAAACTGAGCACCCGCGGCTTTTTGTCTATCATAAGCTGGCGATGTTCTTAACGGACGACACGCCGGACGTTCTTCATCCGGGTGGTGCAAAACGTAAACGTGGTCATAACACTCTTCGTTTTTGCGCGCACCATACTCAGTGGTCATCCAGGTGCCGTAGCGCTTAGGGTCGAGTGATGCCATATCAATCTCGGCTTCACCACCCACCATCATTTGGGCAAGATAGTTACCGACGCCACCAGCGGCAGTAATACCAAAACTAAAACCTTCGGCTAACCACATATTGCGTAAGCCAGGTGCAGGCCCAACTAATGGATTGCCATCTGGCGTGTAACAAATTGGGCCATTGTAGTCATCTTTCAAACCACTGTTTTCACAGCTTGGCATACGATGGATCATCGCCATATATTGATCTTCAATGCGGTCCAAATCCAATTGAAATAAATCCGCACGGAAAGAATCCGGCACCCCATATTCAAAGCGAGCTGGCGCGTTTTTCTCGTACACACCTAAGATCCAACCACCACGTTCTTCACGCACATAGGATTGTGCATCTGCATCGCGGATAACAGGGTGCTCGGGGTTACCGGCTTCACGCCATTTTACTAACTCAGCGTCAGCTTCGGTGACGATGAATTGATGTTCAACCACGATCGCGGGGATTTTAATGCCCAGCAAACCAGCGGTACGTTGTGCGTGATTACCTGTTGCAGTAACCACATGCTCAGCGGTAATTACTACCTGCTCTTCAGATGGCACTAAGTTCCCACCCTGCTCTACCATTTTGGTACACGTAACCTTCCACTCAGAACCGGTCCATTCGTAACCATCTACTTGCCATTTTCGTTCAATAGTCACACCACGTTGACGCGCGCCTTTGGCCATGGCCATGGTTACATCGGCTGGGTTGATATAGCCATCGCCGGGATGATAGATCGCGCCTTCTAAGTCTTCAGTACGAATCAAGGGCCAGCGCTCTTTAATCTGATTTGGCGTCAGATGATGATACTCAATGCCAACGGTCTCAGCAGTCGACCCGTAAAGCATATATTCATCCATGCGCGCTTTGGTTTGCGCCATGCGCAAATTGCCAACAACAGAGAAACCTGCATTCAAACCCGTCTCCGCTTCTAGACTCTTATAGAAATCAACGGAATAGTCGTGTAGATGCGTCGTCGCGTAGCCCATATTGAAAAGAGGCAATAAACCAGCAGCATGCCAGGTTGAGCCAGAGGTTAACTCGTCTCGCTCGATCAACATGACGTCTTCCCAGCCATACTTAGCTAAGTGATAGGCTATGCCTGCTCCGACTGCTCCGCCGCCTACGACGAGTGCTTTAACGTGGGTTTTCATGGTCTTGATTCTCCGCCAAATAACCTTTTAACTAACCTTCAATAGTTGCGACAATTTACGCTAAACAAATTACATTAATTTGTCTGAGAACGACACCGATAGTTGCGGCACGGATCTGACAGAACGAAAGAGTTAACGGCACTAATTACTTTCAGAAGAAGCTTTAATGTGATTGCTTAAGGAGACTGTTCTGCTAGCATATCCTCCGAGTCCCGTTTTTAACCTAATATTTAGCCAAAGTTCGCACTTTAAACAATTAGCTAATGGACACAAATGAGAAAGAATAAAACCGTCGAAATAGGTGCCCTTCGAATCTTCGCCACCGTTGCAGACTCGGAAACCCTAACATTGGCTGGCCAACGTCTAGGAATTTCACAGTCCGCTGTTTCACAAGCAATCAAACAACTTGAGGAACTGACCGAGGTTGAGCTCCTGGTACGACGATCACGCCCAATCAAACTAACCCAAGGTGGGCATGTTCTAAATAGCTATGCTAATCGGATATTGTCAGACACGTCGCGGATGATCAATGAAATAAAGTTGGCATCTGAGGGCGGATTAAGCGAATTGAAAGTTGGCATGATTGACTCATTTGGCGATGCCCTAGGCTTACAGTTCGTAAATGAGATCAAACCATTAGTGTCAAAGGTTGCTTTGCGGACCGGCTTCACAACTCGTTTATCAAAAGCGCTGATCGATCGTGACATTGACATTCTAATCACCTCAGACCCATTCGATACTCAATCTGATCTAACTCGTTATGCGCTTATCTGCGATCCCTTTTTGGTCATCGTACCGAAGAGCATAAAAGAGACAAACCCGAAAATCACTGACATTGCTAGCTCGCTACCCTTTATTCATTATGCGAAAGAGTCACAAATAGGCATTCAAACAGATTTGATTGCTCGCCGTATTGGCGTCGAACTTAATACCCAGTATGAACTTGATAGCACCCAAACATTAATGCGGTTTGTCGCAGAAGGTCAAGGCTGGGCAATCATTTCGGCGCTATGTTTGGCGCGCTACCCGAAGCTACTCGAGAATATAAGGGTAATAGATCTAAACAATGGTGCAAACACACGCACTATCTCACTACTATGCCGAACGAATGAACTTGGAAAGTTACCTGAAAAAATTTCAGAAATATCGCGAGCCCTGTTTACCCGTGAAGTGGTGCCACGATTAGAACAAATAGCACCATGGCTAGCTGAACAAGCGTATGCCATAGAAAAAGTACCAAAATTCTAAGACTTTCGACCATCTTCAACCAAACCAGCTTCCCTGTTTGGAAACGTTGAGTGTCGCTTACAAGAAAGTTCACTACAAGGCTTGGCATTTAGAATGACCGCCGAACTATGTTATGAATGTCCATCATTTATAAAATCTATTAGTATCTAATTTTAGCCGTCGAAATAACCACTGGAGACTCTCCCATGACGTACAAAACTGACATCGAAATTGCACGCGAAGCGAACAAAAAGCCAATCCAAGAAATTGGTGCAAAACTCGATATCCCGACTGAGCACCTACTTCCCTTTGGCCACGATAAAGCTAAGGTAAGCGCTGAGTTCATCAAAGCGCAGAAAGGTAAGGAAGACGGTAAATTAATTTTAGTTACCGCGATCAACCCGACGCCAGCGGGTGAAGGTAAGACGACGACGACAGTAGGTTTAGGCGACGGCTTAAACAAGATTGGCAAGAAAGCAGCGATATGCATTCGCGAGGCTTCTCTTGGGCCCTGCTTTGGTATGAAGGGTGGAGCCGCAGGTGGCGGTATGGCCCAAGTAGTACCCATGGAAGAAATGAACCTCCATTTCACAGGTGACTTCCACGCAATCACCTCTGCACATAATCTATTGTCGGCGATGATCGATAACCATATCTATTGGGGCAACGAGCTAGAAATTGACCAACGTCGAGTGACTTGGCGTCGCGTCATGGATATGAATGACCGCGCCCTGCGTGATGTCGTTACGAGTTTGGGTGGCGTTACTAACGGCGCACCTCGTCAAACTGGTTTTGATATTACCGTTGCCTCTGAAGTAATGGCTATCTTGTGTTTGGCCTTAGATATTGAAGATTTGCAAAAACGTCTAGGCGACATCATTGTGGCTTACCGTCGTGATAAATCGCCTATCTACTGTCGCGACATTAAAGCTGATGGCGCAATGACAGTATTATTGCAACAAGCTATGCAGCCAAACTTAGTACAAACTCTGGAGAACAACCCAGCTTTCGTACATGGCGGCCCATTCGCAAATATTGCACATGGGTGTAACTCAGTAGTTGCAACCACTACGGCATTGAAGTTAGCTGACTACGTCGTCACTGAAGCCGGCTTTGGCGCTGACTTAGGCGCAGAGAAATTCCTCAACATTAAGTGTCGCAAAGCCGGCATTGCACCCAGCGTTGTCGTGTTAGTTGCCACGGTACGCGCTATGAAAATGAACGGTGGTGTCGCTAAGGCTGATCTTGGGCCTGAAAACCTAGAAGCAGTGGGCGAAGGTTGTCCGAACTTAGGTCGTCATATTGAAAACCTAAAGTCGTTTGGTGTCCCAGTTGTGGTTGCGATTAATCACTTTGTTACCGACACTGACGCTGAAGTTCAAGTAATCAAAGACTATGTGACGGATCAAGGCGCAGAAGCCATTCTCTCCAAGCACTGGGAATTTGGCTCAGAAGGTTCAGCTGAGTTAGCCACACGAGTCGCTGAAATTGCCGATGCCGATATGGCCAACTTCGCACCTATCTACCCTGATGAAATGTCCTTGTTTGACAAAATCGACACGATTGCCAAGCGCATTTATCGTGCTGATGAAGTTTTGGCTGACCAGAAGGTACGTAATCAATTAAAAGAATGGGAAGACCAAGGCTATGGCAACCTGCCTGTTTGTATGGCTAAGACACAATACAGCTTTAGTACGGACCCAACGCTGCGCGGTGCGCCAACCAATCATTCGGTACCGGTTCGTGAGGTTCGTTTAGCAGCAGGCGCTGGTTTTGTCATTGCGATATGCGGCGAGATCATGACCATGCCTGGTCTACCACGCGTCCCCTCTGCCGAAGCTATTTGCATGAACGATGAGGGTCAAATCGACGGCTTGTTCTAATACGCAATTCTTGTATCGCCTATAAAAAAGGCCGAGGAACTATTGGTTCCTCGGCCTTTTTTGTTATGGTTGTACATCCTATTTAGCGACCACTTTCAAACTATCAACTGCTATGACATTTGACCTGAGCAATTTTCCCCGCGTAGGGCTAGCCCACTTACCGACTCCGTTTGAACCCTTGAACGCCCTAAGTGAGCATCTCGGCGGACCAAAGATCTGGGCAAAGCGTGACGATTGTACCGGGCTTGCAGGCGGCGGCAACAAGACCAGAAAGCTCGAATTTTTAATTGGCGACGCTTTATCTAAAGGTGCTGATACGATTGTGACTGTTGGAGCAACTCAATCCAATCATGTACGTCAAAGTGTGGCTGCAGCCGCCAAGGTTGGCCTTAAAGCGGAAGTGCTCTTGGAACGCGCGGTAATTCGCGATGAAGCTTATGCCAACAATGGCAATATCATGCTTGATCATTTACTCGGTGCCAAGGTTCATGAGTGTGACGCCAGTGCAGACCTAAACTTAGACGGTCAACTCTTCGCGATGAAATTGGCAGAACAAGGGCATACCCCATATTTTATCCCCATGGGTGGCTCATCGGTTGTGGGCGCCTTGGGTTATACCAGTTGTATCTTTGAGTTGATGGATGATGCTGATAATAACGGCATTAACATCGATGGTATCGTTCACGCCAGCAGCAGCCAAGGAACACAGGCCGGCCTTCTCGCTGGGTTAATCGCCGCAGAGTCCACAATCCCGGTCTATGGCATCAGTGTTGGGCGCGACCAAACTGAACTCAGCGCTATGGTGCTGGAGCTTACCGAGCAGACCCTAGAATACGCCGGCCTGACTAAAACCATTGATTCTTCGAGCGTTATTTGTAGCGATAAATTTTGCGCTCCTGGTTACGGCGAACCTAATTCTGGCATGATCGAAGCGGTTCAGCTTTGCGCTCAACTTGAAGGTGTATTGTTAGACCCTGTCTATACCGGCAAGGCTATGGCCGGTTTAATTTCGATGATAAGAGACGGCCAATTCAAACAAGACCAAAATATTGTATTCATCCACACTGGTGGACAAACTGCACTGCACGCCTACCCATCGATATTTAAGGGTTGACTTGATAGGCGCTAGCAATTAGCAGGAAGGTTCTAACGTTAACTTACTTTAGGAAATACTAGGTCAGACGAATTGCAACATTTTTAGTAGTCACATAGCTATAAAGCGCTTCCTGACCTTTTTCCCTGCCGAAACCAGAGAGCTTGATCCCACCAAAAGGAGTTTCAACGCCACCTGCATACCACTCATTGACAAATATCTG
>CAJQNY010000232.1 GCA_905479805.1 uncultured Arenicella sp. | reverse complement strand
GTGACTACCGCGTGTGATGGTAATCAAGCCACCGTAAAATGCCCCGGCGGCGAGGAAATAATTCCATGCACAGCACCGAAAAGAGTATTTGTCACGTCAGAATTGTACAATGGCAATTTGGGCGGCTTAGACGGCGCCGATGCCAATTGTCAACGTTTAGCCGTTAACGCGGGGTTCAATGGCGAGTTCAGAGCATGGATATCAGATTCCACAGGCAGCCCAAGCACACGTTTTACCCAAAGCACAACCCCATATGTAAGTCTTAACGGATTGGTTATAGCGCAAGATTATGCCGATTTAACTGATGGCGTCATCCAATCTCCTATCTGCATAAATGAGATGGGGAGCGATGACATTTGCGGTAGTGATTCTTTAAAATTAGCATGGACGAACACAACCGCTCAAGGAACGCCGAATGATGCTGAGCTCGTAGCATCTTGCGCAGACTGGGCAGAAGCAAGTGGTCTTGCTAGGGGGCAGGGAGGAGATAACAATGCATTAGATTTTACGTGGTCCGAATTTCCTCAAGCTGGAGGCATAAGTTGTTTGGCTGAATTCTCTTTATATTGCTTCGAACAATGAGTATCTATTACGTTACTCAGTTATTGGCAGTTAATGGCAATTAATACATATATCTAGTATTCATTTCCTTGTTCTAAGTATCTCTTCTTTTGATCTTCGCTTAAAAGACTTGCTTAAAATCTGTTTATAGTGAGTTGTATGGCTTGTTCCTTTGTCATTTTCTGCGCATCGACCACTACAAAATGGTTTTCACGCATATGGCCACCAAAACAAGTCGGATCGTCTGAATTATCCACTATGGAGATGCCTGCCTGGAGCATTTCAAGGATATTATGCTCACGTATATGCTCGAATTCGCAAAGCTTTACGTTGGCTAGTGGGCAAACCGTGAGCACGGTCTTTTTACTAATAAGCGTTTCGGCTAACCTTTCATCTCCGGGTCAGCCCACCCTTGATCTACCCTACCAACCTTTAAGTCTTGCTGTACTTAGGTGGTCCCTCTTCACTGCATGAGCAACAGTACGATCGCCTTGACTTCAAGCCTCAGCATACAATTTACTAAATCGCAAACCCTTCATTACTAATCGGTAGTTGTCTAATCCGATGCCCGGTTGCCGCAAAAATCGCATTACAAACCGCTGCCGCTAGTGGTGGAAAAGCAGGTTCACCTAAACCAGTAGGCGAGTAATCGCTGCTTAGAAATTGCACATCAATTTCTGGTCGCTTATTGGTTCTCAACAATGGGTATTGGTGAAAGTTAGTTTCTTTGATTTGCCCGCCTTCAATATTAATTGATTGGTTCGCCATGGTGCTTATGGCATCAATCACCGAACCTTGGCATTGGTTTTCAGCGCCGCTTAGGTTAACGATTTGACCGACATCAGCCACCACCCATACTTTATGGATGGTAACGTTCTTATCTTCGTCGACACTGACTTCGGCCGCTTCGGCAATATGCCCGGCATGGCTAAAGTAGAAGCTTAGGCCAAGGTGACGCCCGCCATCTCTGGTCTCGCCCCAGCCTGCATTTTGAGCAACCTGTTTGATCGTATTTATCGCGCGTTCACTATTAAGCGCATTTTTATCGTCTTCTTTCCACCATTTAGGTTCACCCATGCTCTCGATGAGAAACTCAAGATGATCTCTACCCGCTAACTCAGAAAGCTCATGCACAAAACTCTGCTCAGCAAAGGCAAAGGTATTCGAGCTAGGTGCACGCCATGGCCCGGTTGGGGTTTTAGAATCTATTAAGCTTTGGGTGACTCGATAGTGATCGATCATCTTTGCGGGGAAGTCTCTGGTAACCAGCCCGCCACCTGAATTTGGTTCCTCACCGTCTTTGGATAACGCAATCAAATGATTGTCCCAGCTATTTAAACGGCCACTCTCATCGAGTGACGCTTTTAATGAATAGAAAGCGCCGACTCTAAAGAAGTCGAATGCCATATCATCTTCGCGGGTCCATTGTAATTTAATGGGCCGCCCTATTTTTTTGGATATCAACGCGGCTTCAAACACGTATTCATTAGAGAGTCGACGGCCAAAGCCACCGCCTCCTCGAATTTGATGAACTGTGATTGCTTCTTTGGGTAGATCAAAAAGCTGTACCAGCGAGTCAACGGCCAAGCCCGGCGTTTGCGACGGCGCCCACGCTTCAAGTCTATCTCCTGTCTCGGGGTTGGTACGGTACTCAACTACGCAATTTTGTGGCTCCATTTGTGCATGGGAAACGAAATCCGTGGAATAAAAGCTCGATAACTTAGCGCTAGCATTTGCGTAAGCATCACTAACGTCGCCCTGCTCCTCAAGTGTTTTTCCGCTTGCTTGTTGTGCCAATGATTTCGCTTGTGTCACGATGTCTGGCCAATTGTCTGCATTGGCGTTTGTGGTGTCCCATTCAACCTTCAGCTGTTTGCTCGCTGATATCGCTTGCCACGTTGATTCCGCAACAATGGCCACACCGGACATAACTTGGATGCCTCGAGCATTGAACCATTGAACATCAATATTGCCTTGTTCTATAAATGCGTCAACGACACCCGGTAAAGCTTTAACCTCTTCCAGGTTTGCTGACACTGCTTTGCCACCGATGGTGGGGCATTTAGTAAAAGTAGCGAACAACATGTTGGGCACGACTGTGTCTATGCCAAACACCGGCTGTCCGGTAACAATATCCAAATTATCTGTGCCGGTAATTCGCTTGCCTAGTAAAGAATATTGTTCAGAAGACTTAAACTTCAGATCATCAACATCGGGTAGCTCTAAGTTGGCCGCTGTTGTTAAGAATTGATGATAAGGCGCTGAGCGCCCAGAGGCTTGGTGGCTCACTTGTGTATTAGCCGTGGTTAATTCATCGATAGGAACTTGCCACTCTTGAGCCGCGGCATTAACCACCATGTGTCGCGCCATCGCCCCAACTGTACGCATCTCTTGCCAACGCATTGGAATTGATAATGACCCCCCCGCAAATTGAGCCCCAAACCATCTTGAATCCACGGGTGCATTTTCGATGATGACATCGTCCCAATTTGCATCCAACTCTTCAGCAACGATCATTGGCAATGATGTTTTCACACCTTGGCCTACTTCTGGATTTGCCGCGAACACCCTAATTTTTCCGTCATCCGAAAGATGCACATACGCGCTTAGCTCTCCTTCTTTAAGCTCGTATATTGGCTTTGGTGCGTCCGCTGTCTTATCGGAATTAGTTGTACACCCCACACCTAATATCAGGCCGCCAGTAATAGCACTGAGCTTAAAGAACCCTCTGCGGCTAAGCGTTGATTCGTTCAGGAAATTGGCAATCGGATTATTGAAACCCTTTGTAGAGACGCTGCTCATGCGTCACCTCCTACTACTTCAGCCGCGTCCTTGATGGCAGCGACAATTCTTGTATAGGTACCACAACGGCAAAGGTTGCCTGACATCGCAGTATCGATATCACTGTCGCTCGGGCTCGGATTGTTTTTGAGTAATGCTACTGCGCTCATTATTTGACCTGCTTGGCAGTAACCACATTGGGGAACGTCATGCTCAACCCATGCTTGTTGCACTGGGTGCAGTGTTTCTGCTGAAGCTGCTATTCCTTCGATAGTCGTAATATCAAGCCCTTCAAGTTGACCAATTTTGAGCTGACACGAACGTGTAGCCTGCCCATTAACATGCACCGTACAGGCGCCACACTGAGCGATACCACATCCGTATTTGGTACCTACCATTCCCAAAGTGTCACGTAACACCCACAACAAAGGTGTCTGATCATCGATATCCGCGAGTGCGTGGGTTTGTCCGTTAATCTTTAGATTGATCACTTTACTTATCTCCGATTAATAATCAGGCAGAAACAACCTGATCTAGAGAATAATGATACACCGTAAATCAGCTCAATGGCTAAATTGTGATTTGACGAGAGAGAGTTTTGTGGCTTCGTTCTCCACACAGGTAATAAAAGCAAGACTTTACGACCTGAGCTGCATATTACAGAGTTTACTTAGTTTCTGGTTTTTTTCGCGACTTTCTTACGCTCGACTCAGACTGTTTTTCTTTTTCGAGCCGCTTCTTTGCTAAGGAAATCTCAGCATCGACAATTCTTCGGTCTTTACTATTAATAACACTTGTCGAATGACTCTCGGCAAATTCAAAAGTAGCGCCTTCACTGCCTTCTGGAGCACCAAAAGTATCTTCTCGATCAGACTGGATTTCCACAATACGGGTAACCAGTTCGGCTTTCTGGCTACGCAGCCTTACGATCTCTGCTTCGGTACGCTCCTTATATTGCGCCGTCTCTTGTTCCATCTGACGGATTATTTTTCCAGGTATTCGATACCGCGGATCACTGAAGCGCTTAGTCCATTTTTTAGCATTTTCCGTTAGAAATGCAATGTGGTTCTTTTGCGTCTCAATTGTGCGCGCGCGCTCCCCTGCTAAGACCCGCAGGCCTTCACACATTTCTTCCAATTTTTTACGACTAAGACCGCTAAAGACTTTAGCCATTCAACCAACCCATTTAGTTTCGACAAATCATCATGCCTTATTACTGTGCAACAAATATACCTAACTTATAGGCAAGAGTCG
>CAJQNY010000231.1 GCA_905479805.1 uncultured Arenicella sp. | reverse complement strand
TTGTCAGATAAGGGAACATTGCTCAACCATGAAGATTACGAGCATAGTTACCCACATTGTTGGCGTCATAAGACGCCGATGATCTATCGTGCTACTGCGCAATGGTTTATTGGTATGCAGCATTTGCCGGGCGAGTCTGGGCTGCGATATCGGGCTTTGCAGGCCATTGAAGAAGTACGATGGGAACCCGATTGGGGCAAGGCTAGAATTCAAACGATGGTGGAGAATAGGCCTGATTGGTGTGTTTCAAGACAACGTAATTGGGGCGTTCCAATCACCATCTATTTGCATAAAGAAACGGGTGAGATGCACCCCAAAACTGTTGAGCTAATGGAGCTAGCGGCGCAAGAAATTGAAAAAAGTGGGGTTCAAGCTTGGTACGATTTAGATGATGCTAAACTACTCGGTAGTGATCTAGAGCAATACGATAAGGTCACGGATACCTTGGATGTGTGGTTCGATTCGGGCGTTACTCATCAAAGTGTGGTTAATGCGAGAGAGGAGCTAACGTTCCCCGCCGATCTATATTTAGAGGGCTCAGACCAACATCGGGGCTGGTTTCAATCAAGCTTGCTTTCCAGCGTAGCAATGAATGACGGGAAGCCGCCCTATAAGATGGTGCTTACCCATGGCTTTGTCGTGGATAAAGATGGCCGCAAGATGTCAAAGTCTCTCGGTAATGTGATTGCCCCACAAACTGTTACAAACACATTAGGCGCTGACATACTCCGTTTGTGGGTGGCATCAACTGATTATAAATCTGAAGTGAGTTTGTCGGATGAGATTCTTCAACGGACGAGTGAATCCTACAGGCGAATCAGAAATACAGTGCGATACTTATTGGGTAATCTTCAGTCATTCGAGGCAGATCAGGTATTGCCCTATGATGAGTTGCTCGATCTTGATCAATGGGCAATGCGTCTGACAGCGAAGATGCAAGCTGATATTGAAAAAGCTTATGCCGACTTCCAATTCCATACAATTTATCAGCGCATTCATCAATTTTGTGTTGTTGATATGGGCGGTTTCTACTTGGATATACTCAAGGATAGACTTTACACCTGCCAAACATCGTCTCACGCTCGTTTGTCCGCTCAAACTGCAATGCATCACATCCTGGAGAGTCTGGTTCGATGTTTGATGCCCATTGTTTCGTTTACGGCCGAAGAAATATGGGAGCACATGCCAGGTGAGAGAGAAGACAGTGTTTTATTTTCCAACTATTACAACGGTTTTACCGGCCTATCTTCTGATGAAGAATCTGATGCTTTTTGGCAGCAAGTAATTGAAGTACGTGATGCGGTGAGCAAACAGATTGAAGCTGTTCGCGGTGAAGGAAAAATAGGTGCTTCTTTGGATGCAAAAGTGACTCTTTATGCAAAAGAGGATTTACAGCAATCATTGGCTAAGCTAGGTTCTGAGTTGCGCTTTGTTCTCATTACATCAGGAGCAGAGGTCCTCAATTTCACAGAAGCGAGTAGCGCTGTTGTTGAGACCTCTATGCCGAATTTAAAATTATCCGTCACGGCTGTTGCTGACGAAAAATGTGTACGCTGCTGGCACCGCTGTGATGATGTAGGTGCTCACCAGCAACACCCAGAGTTGTGTGGAAGATGTATCGAGAATGTGGATGGCGATGGTGAGTCGCGCCTCCACGCCTGAGTCATTTTATGTTAGTTATTTTAAGTTAGTCATATTATGAAAAATACTCATTTAAAGTGGTTATGGCTGAGTGCCGCCATAATTGTGGTCGACCAGCTAAGTAAGTACTGGGCTGAACACATATTGCAGTATCGTGTAATAGAAATATTTTCATGGTTCGATTTTTCCCTAGTGCATAATGCTGGCGCGGCGTTCGGGTTCTTGAATGATGCCGGTGGTTGGCAGCATGTTTTTTTCTTCTCGTTAGCGGTGATTGTTTCTATCGTCTTGGTTATTATGATCAGGTCTTCACAGCAACATGAACGGCATTTAGTAATCGCCTATAGTTTGATAATTGCGGGCGCTCTGGGCAATGCGATTGACAGGGTGATCTATCAATATGTGGTAGATTTTGTGCACTGGTATATCTTAGACTGTAATTTCATGGGAATGACAGATTGTCATTATCCTCATTTCAATGTTGCTGACATTTCTATTTTTATTGGCGCATTCCTACTAATTAGCGAAGCGTTTGGCAAACCATTTTTAAATACTGATGAAAATACTACTAGCTAATCCGCGCGGATTTTGCGCCGGAGTTGATCGCGCCATAGATATTGTGGAAAGAGCGCTTGAGCTCTTTGGGGCGCCTATTTACGTTCGTCATGAGGTGGTTCATAACCGCTTTGTGGTGGATGACTTAAAGGAAAAAGGCGCTGTCTTTGTTGAGCAGCTGAGCGAAGTGCCGGATGGATCTAATGTGATTTTTAGCGCTCATGGGGTTTCTCAAGCGGTGCAGTCAGAGGCAGCGGGACGCGATTTAAATGTATTCGATGCCACGTGCCCCCTAGTGACAAAAGTACATATGGAAGTTAAACGATATCGGGACCGCGGGACCGAAGTTGTACTCATAGGTCATGCTGGCCACCCAGAGGTTGAAGGAACGATGGGGCAAGCCGATGCAGGTATGCATTTGATTGAGGAGCCAGCTGATGTGGTGTCATTAAATGTCGTTGATACTAATAATCTGGCTTATGTAACACAAACCACTTTATCTGTAGACGATACTCAGAGAGTTATTGATGCATTGAAAATTCGGTTTCCAAAAATACAGGGGCCGCGTAAAGATGATATTTGCTATGCAACACAAAACAGGCAAGACGCAGTAAGGGCACTTACGAAAGATGCTGATGTGGTTATTGTTGTCGGCTCTACTAATAGTTCAAATTCGAACCGGTTAAGGGAACTTTCTGAGCAGTTGGGCGTTCCAGGGCACCTAGTAGATCAGCCAAACCAGATCAAACAGGAGTGGTTCAAGGGCGTAGATGTTGTCGGCGTGACGGCGGGAGCCTCCGCACCTGAAATTCTAGTGAAGCAAGTCATTGACCAAATTAAACACTGGGGAGGGACAGTTGTGAATGAAGCGACTGGACCCAAAGAAAATATATCGTTTTCATTGCCGATAGAGTTGAGAACTTAATTTTCGGTATGTCTGGTCGATACTTCAAACACATACTTTCGGAACTTGGTTGATCGTTAGGCCTTCAATTCTGGTAAGTAGAGAGTTTTTTTCAAAACATCTTTCTTGACATAAGTTAAGTAACAACCCAATCTTTTCCAGAAAATCAGGTTTACTTCCAACAGAATGATGTTGAGTCAGCTGCTGCGCTGTTGGTTGATGTTTTTACACCTCTGTGATCTATCGTAAAAGTGGCACATTTTGAATCGTCGGCCATCGCATCGACTGCGGTCGCAGTGAGGTTGAAGCACCAAATACTTTGCCCGGTAGTGCAGTTAGTATTCGCGATAGTTAAGTTGTAGTGTGTCTCCTTCGAGGTAAAATTTGTGCCGTCCCATCCACACGAATTATTGCTTTGCGCAGTCGATGAATTGAAGTAACTGGGAGGTGAATTGGTTGTATAAAAGCGTGCTTGTTCCGCTGCACAACTTAATAGAAAATCGTAGCCATCGCTCCTTTTAGCTTTTTTAACTTGCTCCACATAAGAAGGGAAGGCGACTGCGGCGAGTATCCCAATTATCGCAGCGGTGATCATTACCTCAATCAATGTAAAGCCACTACTGTTATGTTTGGTATTTTCCATGTTCTCTCTCTTTAGTTCTATGATTAGATTGTTAGATAGCGGAGCTAATCCAATATGATTTCACGCCATGACCTGCGGCGACTGCTTGGCGTGGGAGTGGGTTTGATATTGAGCGGGAGGTTAACTAATCGCCCATTATCTAACTGAATAAAGCCACGACCTTTGTCAGAATCCAATCCGCCACCGAGGAATAGTATCACCTCGGATGCACGTCCCTCATCTAAGCTAATACTCGCATCACTAATGTTATCACCGTTTGTGTCTTCGAAGATTCCAAAGCCTGTAGCCGTACCGGTTAACATATCGATGCCATAAATATCAGACGAGCCTGACCTAGCGTCACACAAGTTATCATCTGGCTCGAAAGTTGTGAAGAATAATAGACCGACCGCTGAATTAGTTTTAGTGAAAAAACGGTCACTAGGAGTCGTTCCATTCGTCGGTAGGTTTCTATACCAGCCTTCTTTTTGATCGATGATAAAGTTGGCTAGATCAGCCGTTGTTTTAACGCTTGAGTCATTGATAGCATTATCTGGGTCCTCAATAAGGCCAGATTCATCTTGATTCGGAGTCGCTGGATCGTCCAGAAATACACGCACGTTAGATATGTCTAGAAGATCACTTGTGACACTTGAACCGGAAAGTTCTATTTGGCCATCACCATCACTATCTTGTTCTATGATTCCGTAGTAGCGCTCTTGAAATTCGACGCCAGGATTGATCGAGTCCACGTCATTGAAATAACGGCCTGTGCCGAAATAGACCCATTCCTTACCGCCAACTTCAGCGGCCAGTGGGCGGCCTTGAATAGGGCGATCTGCATCGAACATCAGGTTCACTCCTTTTGATGCCCCATTGTTAAATCTATTGAGAAAACGATAGAGGCTGCCAGTGTCACTAATGACTGCATTCAGGCCGGTTCCTGTCGTTTTAGTTCCAACTGTGCCGAAATACAGAGTGTCATCAACAAAGTCAGAATCCCAATCTTTCACTGTAAAACTGCCTACAAATGAATCGCTTGCGGCGGCTATTTCATATGTGTTGCCGTTTGAAATATCACTAATCAGCTGCGGCGTGGTTGATTTTCCTAGGTCACTTATGTCATAGGTAAATACTTTAGCTGTTTCGCTGGAAGAGTAGTTAGCGCTGTCAGGCCCATTCCCAAACACCAACGTCCATTCATTGCTAGCTAGGTCCTTCTCGATTACGGGCAGGTTGGTGGTGAAATTGAGGTCAGGGTCAGAAATTTCAGCGAGTACAGTTGGCGCTGCTTCAGGGTTAGTAATGTCAAGTATTACGAAAGCGGAGCGTGTTGTATGGTCTGCCACTGCATCACCATCGGTGTCGAGTGGAAAATCGCCGCCGCCTAATCGTAAGCCGGCGACAAGTATTGTCCCCCAACCATTAGGATGATCGGTATCGTCATTAAAAATCTTAGCATCGTACGTTTGAATTTCACCGTCGGCATAAAATACATGACCGTAGGTGGGTGAACTTAGCCACTGCAAGTGCGGCAGCAAGCTGTTTGGCGCGTATGCCCAAAGCTCTGCGCCAATGGAGTGAGCCGTGCGACTGTCATTCGTGGTGACAAATTTCACTTTGGAATTCGCGTCAGATGTTCTAAACCCCACGTTAAACGCATGTATAAGTCCGTCGTTTGCACCAAAATAAATAACCTCTCTACGATCCGAGTATTGCGTGGCAAAATCTGCATAACTTGTGTCGCCTGCCGTTGCATCGTAGTTCCCTTCTGGTGAGCCTACTATCACTGGTGTTGAGTTGACGATATCGCCCAGTCGAAAGGTTTTCTCAGTTGCTTCCCCTTGATCTAAGGTTCTATTTCGCAACGTACCATTTGGGTCTTCATAGCCGCGAATGAAGTCAACTACGTTCTTGGCTGTGTTCAGTTTTTCGGTGTCATCGGCTCCTTGAGTTCCAAATATGAATTGGTTATCTGCATCGATATTGGCGGCAACAAAGTCAACTTGCTCGCCATCGCCGTCTAAATTTTCATCGATCAGTGTGACAATATGACGAGAGGCGCCTGTTGACGACGCAATCGAATCATAGGTTCGTTGAGTTGTGATCGCATCGTTGTCGTAGCTGGCTAAGACTTCTTGGGCGCTCCAAATTGTCGCTAGCTCGTCGAGATCAATTGGACTGCCGAACGGAACTAACAGGTCATCCTCATTTGCTGCGTTATCTCTTGGTAAAAAGCGGCTTATTTTAAGTTCACCATCAATAACTTCGTAAATAAATACCTTGTCATCGCTATCCAAGGCATTGTCAACACTGCCGCTATCATCCCGAAACAAGCCAAACTCATCTACAAAGAAGGCATGAATTTGGCCTGTCCAAGCCACATTTTCTGTATTGTCGTCATTTGACTGATCTTGAAAATAAAGTGCTTGAACTAATAAGCCCCCGTTACCGTCTGAGTTCGCTAGGTTCGCCGGTGCCGAGCTTGAGCGTTCTTGCTCTTGTGCTATTGCCGTGAAAGCGTTGCGCAAACCATCAATCATGGCTTGAGGATTCGAAGCCTGTGCAAAGTTGTCGGGTGCCTTGTACTCTATATTATTGTTCGGGCCGTTGAACGCGGTTCTTGGTGCGGCTCCTCGAGTGCTCCATTCAGCATCGTCATCAGGGATCCCATTGCCATTCAAATCCTTAAATCCGCCATATTTTGCGGCTAAGTAGAGCATGCTTTCCGGCCCAACTGTGGGTGATGATTTGAATTCCTGAGAGTCTACAAAAAATGTTTGCACCGTCGTAGGCGCAGAATCACCCGTGCCATCGGCCGTTGGG
>CAJQNY010000230.1 GCA_905479805.1 uncultured Arenicella sp. | reverse complement strand
GTTTTCTGCAGGTGGGAGTGTATCAGCTGAGTATGCACCCAAGGCGGCTGAGCAGGGTTGTGTCGTTATTGATAATACGTCTGAATTTCGTTATGACGATGATAAACCATTGATCGTACCGGAGGTAAATCCTCAAGCTTTAGTTGATTATGCGAAGAGTAATATCATCGCAAACCCGAACTGCTCGACCATTCAGATGTTGGTCGCGTTGAAGCCAATTCATGATGCGGTAGGAATCAGCCGAATTAACGTTTGTACTTATCAAGCGGTTTCTGGTGCTGGCAAAGAAGGCATGGAGGAGTTAGCTGGCCAGACGGCTAACCTGCTAAACGCTAAAGCAATTGAGACTTCTTTGTTTCCCAAGCAAATAGCATTCAATGCGATTCCGCAAATTGACGTGTTTATGGAAAATGGCTACACCAAAGAAGAGATGAAGATGGTCTGGGAAACCAAGAAAATCATGGGTGACGATGCAATTGAAGTTAACCCTACAGCGGTACGAATCCCGGCATTTTATGGTCATTCCGAGGCATGCCACATTGAGACTAAGGAAAAAATTACTGCAGAAGAAGCCATGAAGGTGCTTGCAAGTGCTCCCGGCGTTGAATTGATTGACGAGCGTATCCCGGGTGGTTACCCGACGGCAGTAACTGACGCAGCAGGGTCGGACTTGGTTTATGTTGGTCGTGTTAGAGAAGATATCTCACACAGTAATGGGCTTAATTTGTGGGTGGTTTCGGACAATGTACGCAAAGGTGCGGCTACCAATAGCGTTCAAATTGCTGAATTGTTGATTGCTGATTACCTCTGAAGGCATACTAAGTGTCGTCGATCGCCAACAAATTTTGACGAGTAATCGGCGTATTGAGCTGCGGAATTTAATGAGCTCGGTGAAATAAACCTATTGTAAGGGCTGTATATCATTGTTTATAGCAGTTGCTTATAAGTGATGTAAGTTGTTACAATGCGATGCTAACTACCTAAAACTTAAATAAAAATTGTGAATCCTGACATGTATGAGTGCAAAGCTCTGCACGAGACATGATGGATTTGGAGCGATTATGGCGTACCGAAAAACCACATTCTTTAACCGTAAGTTTAATATTGGATTAAAAACAGATCTTCCCAACTCTGTACCGATAAATAAACTTGGAGCAATTGCCGCGCTAAAACTGACCGCTGTCGCGGTGAGTGTCCTGTCATTTTCCTCCAATGCAGCTGCGCTTGGCTTGGGTGCACTTGAAGTGCAATCAAATTTAGATCAGCCTTTGAATGGGGTTATTGAACTTCGTCTCTCAGACGGTGACGATATTAATTCGATCGAAGCCTTGATTGCATCACGTGATGATTTTCTCAGCTTGGGAATTGATTACCCGAATTATATGGGGAATATCAATTTGACAGTCGATAGCTCTGGCGGAGTAAGCACACTGCGCGTCAACAGCAGCGACGTTGTAATTAATGAACCCTTCATTCATTTCTTGGTTCGGGTTAATTGGGCCGGAGGAAGTTTTTTGCGTGAGTACACGGCGTTGATTGACCCTCCTGTCTATGGTGCTGAAACTCCTCGCTCCTTATCCGAGCCAAAAGCTGTTGGCACAGATCAAACATACCAAGTCGAAGAGTATGAAGATATCCAAGTCGAAGAGTTAGAGGAGCCGGTTCTAGCGGATAGTGATGTTTTCGACGAGCTTAGTGAGCAAGACGTAGTTTACGAAGAGGATACGATAGATTTTGATGAGCCCGCAATAGAAGAAGCGGAGCCCGAAGAGTATCTGGCGGAAGAGACTGACATTGAGACTGACGTCCAGACTGACGTCCAGACCTTAGAGTATGAGGAGACTGCGGAAGCAGAACCATATATTGAGGAAGAGGCTGCGGATGAAGACTATCAGGTAGAAGCACAAACAATTAGTACTGATGCTCAGTACGGCCCAGTAGCATCGGGTGAGTCACTCAGTATTATTGCTCAGGAATTGCAGCGACAGTTTCCGGATTTGAGTATTTATCAAATAATGCGTGTTTTGTTTGATGAAAATAGAAATTCGTTTATTAACGAAAATATCAATGGTTTGATGAAGGGTGCGGTCTTGAACTTGGGAGACCTTGATGCAATTCGTGCTGTAGATATTGCTGAAGCTAGAAATTTCTTCTATCAGCAGGTTAGTGAATGGGATCCGTCATTACTTGTTGCATCGACAGATGATTCGGATGACGGGTTGCGCGTTGGGCAAGATGAGTATAATTACGAAGATCTTCTAGGCGATACGTCAGGTGATTCTGCAGCCGTTTCAGGTTCAGACTTGACCGACGATACTTTTCAGGTTGGTGCGAGCACGGATACACAGTCTTTTGTATCAGCATCTGAGGGTGACAATCGTGAAGGTGAAGTGATCGCTCTGCAGCAACAAATTACCGACCTTGAGAGTTCATTGAGCTCAAGTTCTTTGGAGAATCAGGAGTTAGTTGAGCGGATTTCTATTTTAGAAGGTCAACTGACTGACATGAATCGTTTGTTGAGCCTGGATGTCGAAGATGCTGAGTTAGCGAGTATTGAAGCGACGTTGGCTGACCAGAATAATAACGAAAATGATTCTGGTGCTTTGCAGGATGATTTGGTAAGCCAAGTTGATGCATTGCTCGACGACGGAAGTGCCGTGTTGGGTGATGAAGCGGTTATCGTTGAAGATGAGTTCAGTGAGATAATTGAAGATCCAAGTTTGTCTGACGGCGCTCTTGATGAATTGGCTTCTGATTTCAATGATGGATCTAGTGAAATTCTAGATGATGCTCTTGTTGAGATAGATGACGGCTTGGAATCGTCTGATGAAGTCTTCGAGCTAGGCGATGACACGCTGAATGGCTCACTTGAAGATGCTCTCAATGACGAATTGATCGTTGAAGAGTCAGATTTAGTTGAGCCTGTGGCGGCTAGTTCGGTAAATGCAGCACAGCCGTCGTTTATTGAGAAAATTAAAACAATGATCGTGGATAACGGCTTATGGAAACTCATAGCGGGTATAGGCGGATTATTGTTAGTCGGTTTGGCGGCAATTGTGTTTCGACGCAAGCGCGCGGATGAAGAGTTTGAAATCAGTATGTTATCGATTGAAACTCAATCTCAATCTGTAACAAAAAGCTCGACGCCGTCTTCTGATGAAGAAGGAGAAGCCAAGGCCGGTGATCGCGAGACTTCTTTTCTGACGGTTTATAGTGATAGTGATGCGGTTGTTCAGGCTGATGAAGTAGATCCGATCGCTGAGGCTGATGTTTATATTGCTTACGGTAGAGATGAGCAAGCGGAAGAGGTATTGCTTGATGGAATAGCAAGCAAGCCAGGTAGAGTGGATATAAAGCAAAAGTTATTAGGCTTGTATCATAAGAATAATAACGTAGAGG
>CAJQNY010000229.1 GCA_905479805.1 uncultured Arenicella sp. | reverse complement strand
TGGTACCCCGTTAAGACATCAACGGGCACATTGTCGCCAACGCTAAAACTTAAAATGCGACTGATGTGGGTCATTGGCAAACCAGTCTCCTGCTGCCAATGGTTAAACGCCGCTTGAATCCTTTTTTGGTCGCGTTGACTTGTCGGCTTATCCGTAATATCAATACCATTTGCGATCAAGGCCGTCACCACATCACTTGACGTTACGAAGCCATCTTTACCGATAAACCGTATAAAGTACTGACAGGTTTGCCCACCTAATCGTGAGCCCTCTTTCTTGAGGAAGCTCATCAAACCTATCTGATCTTCGGTCGGCCATTGTGAGAAAAAGTCTGCGAAACTCCCATGCTCTTCAGCCACCGCTTCCATCATTGCCGCATTGTGATAAACAGTTTGAATCTTTTGCCAATTTCTGACAATTCGCTCATCTTGTACATACGCTTCCCATTCATCCGGAGACTTAGTGAGTAGTTCTGCTAAATCAAACTGATGAAATGCTTGCTCAAAACTGGGCCACTTGGCAGTAATAACACGCCAGTGAAAGCCAGCGTTGAATACACAGCGCGTCATTTGCGCAAGATAACGATGATCGGGTATAGTTGAAAGCTCTTGAGCGCTTAAAGGCGGCGGTAACAACTTCTCAAGTTGTTGCGCACCGCCCTTACGTTTCTGAGCCAGTGATTTAATTTGCGAAAACTTTTTCATGGAGATGAATATAGCCTATTCGCAATAAAATTTAGTCATCCAAAAAGACAAATCTTTCGACGTCCATAGACATAAGGCTTTCAGAGCCATTGCCAATGCTTTCAATCATTGATTCAACTCGTGGCATGATGCGTTCGTAATAAAAATTGGCCATTTCAATTTTAGCTTGATAGAACTCTGCATCACCTTTGCCGCTCTCGATCGCCTCTTCGGCAACAATAGCGGCTCTAGACCAGAAATAACCTAATGTCACATAACCACCCACCATTAAGTACTCAACGGCCGCTGCATTTAGCTCATCCATACCACCGCGCATTACCTTGAAGCCAGTAGAGCGAGTTAGGGACTTCCATTTTTTGAAGTACTTCTTAAAGCGACGCGCATTTTTGTTCCAGCGGTTCTCCCCAATAAAGTCATCAAACATTTCCATCAAAGGCGCAATTGCTGCTCCTTTGGTTTTTAATATTTTTCTACCCAAAAGGTCTAAGCCTTGAATTCCGGTTGTGCCTTCATAGAGCTGTGATATTCGTGCATCACGTACTTCTTGTTCCATTCCCCATTCTTTAATGAACCCGTGTCCGCCCAAAATCTGGATTCCGTAATTGGTGGCTTCCATACTTGTTTCAGAAAGAAAGCCCTTGGCGATGGGAGTCAGTATCGCTAACAATGCCTCGGCTTGCGCATGTTCTTCAGCGCTAAAATCAGGTGATTGCTCGATATCCACTTGTTGGCCACAAAACATATTCAACATTCTGCCACCCTCTGCAAATGCTTTCTGCGTCAGCAACATTCTACGCACATCGGCATGATGAATGATCGGGTCCGCTGGACGATCAGGGTTAACACGCTTAGCCGCTTGAAATTGCTCACGGTCTTTGGCGTAGGCGAGTGCTTTTTGAAATGATACAGACGTGTGTGCTTGACCATGCATCGCAACACCTAAGCGAGACTCATTGATAAAGGTGAACATGGCTCGCATGCCTTTATGCGGTTGACTGATCAAATACCCTTTAGCACTGTCAAAGTTGATGACACAGGTTGAATTTCCATGGATGCCCATTTTCTCCTCAATAGAGCCACAGCTAACACCGTTCCGTTCGCCCAAAGAACCATCTTGGTTCACTTCAAACTTAGGCACAACAAATAGTGATATACCTCTAATTCCCTCAGGGGCATCTGGTAGCCGCGCCAAAACGATATGAACAATATTGTCGGCAAGATCGTGCTCTCCACTGGAGATGAAAATCTTGCTGCCACTCAGGACATATGCGCCATCTTCTTCACTAGATGCATCGACTTCAGCGTAGGTCTTCAGAAGGCCCAAATCCGACCCGCAGTGAGGCTCAGTCAGGCACATCGTCCCGGTCCACTTGCCTTCCACCATCGGCGGCATAAACCGACCTTTAATGTTGTCATTGGCGTGCGTATAAATCGTTTTGATCGCTCCAGAACTCAAGCCAGGATACATGCTCCAACTGTGATTGGTGCTGATCATCATCTCCATCATAATCAAACCAATTGATTCGGGCATACCCTGACCACCAAACTCTGTGGGGCCACAAAGCGAAGGCCAGCCATTGGCTACGAAATCATCGTATTTCTCTTTAAAACCTTTAGGCGTTGTGACGACACCGTCTTCGAAGTGACACCCTTCCTCGTCGCCACTCTGATTTAATGGTGCTAATTCATTCTCACAGAACTTGGCTGCTTCTTGAAAAATAGCCTCAACAGTATCCGGATCGGCCGCTTGACCCTTGGTGAATTTACTGTAGTGCGTTGGGCTATCCAACAGTTCTTGCGTGACAAACCTGATGTCTCTTAAAGGTATTTTATAGTTCATATTTGTTCTCGTTTATAAAAAGTTCTCGTTTATAAAAAGGCGTATCCAAGGCTGTAATGGCTATGGAGTCGACTCACCAATCAACAATATCTTAACCATGTCATTTATTGACTGGCAGTAATCATGAATCAACGTTTCATGCTGTGATGCAGCCTGCTGCTCATCTGTTACGTGCTTGTGTTTACTCAGTGATTGAGTCTTCCAGGGTTTCAAATACCAATCTTCAAGCAATACGACAATCGTATTCGCTAGCATCTTTGCATCTACCTGTTTGAACTCACCGGTGTCTATTCCTGCTTCAATTTGCGATTGAAAACTTGCGATGGCACCAAGCTCTATGCTCTTTGACTTAAGCTGATCTGACAACGGTAAGCTGCGCGTTTCAAAGTACAAAAAGAAATACCAGGGTTGCAAGATTGTGCTCGCATATATATGAAAACGAATACTCTGCTCTATCTGAGACCAGTAGCTTGTCGCTCTCATTGCGTGTTGCCGAGTTAATTCACTGCTTAGTCGCACCACGGCCGCGACCATAATAGTAATATCCTCTTTTTTGGTGATACAGGAATATATAGACCCCATACTCATTCCGGTTCTTTTTGATAAGTCTCGCAAAGACATTTTATCAAAGCCGGAATTCGAAGATATTTCAAACGTAGCGTTCATTATTTTTTCTAAATTCGCCGTGGCAAACTTAGCTTTTTGCGTCTGAATGAGCTCTGAGTGCTGATCAAACAATGCCTGGTAAATCCGCTCCCCCTGCAATGGGAAGCTAGTTAAAAAGCTCGAAAAGGAAGTCAAATCAACCTCCGAAGGCAAATTCAAATCTTGGTAAGGCTCTAAATTTAGCTCCCGATCTAGCGTTTTTGCATTTGGAATCACTGGCATTTAAGGACTTTATCACAAAATAGAGCGAGCGTTCGTTTTATTTTCAAGCTTTAACATTTCCAGCAACCTCCTCCAATGCTAGACTATCAGCCTGCAAACTTAACTCCTCCTTACGCGGCGCCCACTCAATATGCATTGGTTAAAGAAATTCGTTAATGTTAATCCAAGCGAAATAAAGGCCCTGCTTGTTTCTTGCCTGTATTTCTATTTAGTGCTCTGCGCTTACTACATATTTAGACCTATTCGCAATGAAATGACCATTGCCAATGGTCTGGAAAATATCCAATGGCTTCTTCTGTTAGCCATGCTGGTCTTGTTCGCCGTCATGCCGGTCTTCGGCTGGATAACCGGGCGCTTTAAAACTCGCCAGTTCATGTCATATTGCACTTTATTTTTTGCGTCGAACCTGGTTATATTTTTCTTCCTATTTAATGTTGAGGAGCGCCCGCTATGGGTTTCACGCGCCTTCTTTGTATGGGTTAACGTTTTCAACATGTTCATAGTCTCGCTGTTTTGGAGTTTTATGAATGATGTCTACAGTAAAACTCAATCCAAGCGATTGTTCGCATTCATCGCTTCTGGAGGTACCGCAGGAGCCCTCACCGGCCCGGTAATTACGAATCTGTTGGTAGGAAGCTTCGGACTTGGATATTTGCTGCTTATCTCTGCCGTGGTTCTCGCGAGCTCGGTGCTTTGTATTAATTGGTTGATCAAATGGAAGAACGTCGAATTCAATGAGGATCCAAACGATAAAAAAATCCACACGGTTGCAGATGAATCCTTGAGTGGCAGTATTTGGGACGGATTGTTACTTATATTGAAATCACCCTATCTAGTGGGAATATGTGCGTTTGTAGCCATATACGCAATCGCTTTAACGTTTGTGATGATTTATCAAGCTGAACTGATTGAGATTTTGTATACCGACCCGATTGAACGAACTAAATTGTTCTCCAAGATCGACTTCGCTTCCACACTAATAGCGCTGGTACTGCAATTGTTAGTCACCAGCAACTTAATTCGTTGGCTAGGTTTTCGTTCAACGCTGATGCTAATTCCTTTAGGGATTACAATTGGTTTTTGCTTTTTAGCGGCCAACCCAATTTTGACGGTAACCTTAGTACTGACAGTTTTCCGGCGCGCAGGCGATTATGCAATCATGAAACCAGCGCGTGAAATGCTCTTCTCTGTGGTGAGTAGAGAAGAAAAGTACAAAGCCAAGAACTTCATTGATACCGCGATTCTTCGAACTGGCGACACCACTGGTGCTTGGCTATTAACGGGTGCTAAAGCAATTGGCGCTTCGGCGTCGACTATCCCATTGATTGGTGTTGGTATGGGCATCGCTTGGTGTTCAGTGGCATATTGGCTCGGTACGCAATATAACCGCAGGTCTGGAACGGAAGACGCCAGCGCGACCAATCAAGTTGCTCAAAGCAGTTAAGGTGCAGTTCTTTCACAGCGCTCAGTTTAGAATAGCCGCTGAGCTACTCAGCACCCACGACTAAACTCTTTCAAGAAACGTTTTACCTATGTTACTCAAACACAAGAAAATAAAAACTATCGCTATGCTCTCCGCATTATTGCTAACGGGCTGTAGCACAACAGGCCTATTTGTACTGAACTCTAGTTTAAAGCTAAAGAGTACAACGACATCCCATAAAAACATTGATTATGGCAGTGAACAAGAACAAGCATTGGATTTGTACATCCCAAGTAACGCTGCAGAAAAACCATTACCAGTATTAGTTTTTTTCTATGGTGGAAGCTGGGATACCGGCAACAAAGAAATGTACTATTTCATTGCTGATGCATTTACCAAGCGGGGATACATTGTAGTGATTCCCGATTATGTGAAATACCCAGACGGTCTATTCCCTAAATTCATCGAAGATGGCGCAGCCGCCATCGCGTGGACTCAAAGCAATATCGCGCAATATGGTGGCGACCCTGAGAACATCTTTATGGCTGGCCACTCTGCTGGCGCTCACCTCGGAGGGATGCTCGCAACGGATGGCCGATACATGGCAAAGCATGGGCTAACACCTCGTTCTATAAAAGCGTTCAGCGGCCTAGCTGGACCTTATAATTTCACCCCAGATAGCCCTACCCTGATAAAGGTATTTGGTCCTGAGGAGAATTTTCCAAACATGCAAACCATGAATTTTGTGGATGGTGATGAACCGCCCATGCTGCTGCTTCACGGCGCTGAAGATGACACAGTTGGAGTATTGAATCAGGAAGTTCTCATAGAGAAGCTAAACGCTCTTGGCAACCGCTCGTCGGGCATTCTCTACCCTAAGCTAACACATATTGGGATTCTTATGAGTTTAACGCCACTATTA
>CAJQNY010000228.1 GCA_905479805.1 uncultured Arenicella sp. | reverse complement strand
CCGATTGTGCCCTTTCCTGACCCACTTGGGCCATCCAAGGCTAAGACAGGAATAATCGCACCGTTAGTATTGTTAGACATTCACGCTCATGCCAACATGATTGGCTAAATCAATAAAGTTCGGGAATGAGGTAGCGACATTTTCACAACGATCAATACAAATCGATTCCGAGGCAACCGCACCAGCCACACTAAATGCCATGGCTATTCGGTGATCATGAAAGCTGTTTACGTCACCGCCGTGAATTTTACCCCCGGTAATTTCTACTCCATCTTTATGCTCTACAAGATCAACTCCAAGCGCTCTTAAACCTTCCACCATCGCTGAGATGCGATCACTTTCTTTATGGCGCAACTCCTCTGCTTCGGAAATAGTTGTAACGCCGTCGGCGCATGCAGCCGCAATGCAAAGCACGGGAAACTCGTCAATGGCTAACGGCACGTACTTAGGGTCAATATCAATGCCTTTCAAACCCACATAACGAACACGAATATCCGCCACGGGCTCTCCGCCAATATCTCGTTCGTTTAGAAATGCAATATCGGCGCCCATTTCTCTAAGCACATCAATAACACCAGTTCGGGTTGGATTAATGCCTACGTGTTCAAGAGTGAGGTCGGACCCAGGGACGATCGATGCGGCAACCATAAAAAACGCTGCCGATGAAATATCAGCAGGAATATCAATATCAGCCGCCATTAACTGCCCGCCTCCCGTCACACTCACTGTGCTTGCCTGATCGTTTAATTTTTCTGTTCTACATTCATAACCGTAGGCCTGTAACATCCTCTCCGTATGGTCTCTGGTAGGCGCGGGCTCAGTAACACTTGTTTCCCCATTTGCGTAAAGACCCGCGAGCAGTACTGCAGATTTTATTTGCGCGCTGGCTATCGGCAGTTTGTAATCGATTGGCTCAAGTTGATCTACGCCTCTAATATGAATCGGCGGGCAACCATTCTCATCGGTAGCACAACGAGCTCCCATAGAGCTTAACGGGACAGTTACCCGGCGCATTGGGCGACCACTTAAAGACTCGTCACCGACTAGCTTTGAGGGAAAATTTTGCGCAGCGAGTATGCCACTAATTAGGCGCATGGCCGTGCCGGAATTTCCCATATCCAGAGCATCTTCTGGCGCCTGCAGGCCTCGCATCCCTACTCCATCTATTGTCAACTCCCCATTATTCGGGCCTTGCGCGGTAACGCCCATCGCCTGAAATGCAGCGAGAGTAGCCATCACATCTTCGCCCTCTAGCAGGCCCTTTATGTTGCTGGTTCCATCCGCTAAAGAAGAAAACATCACCGCTCGATGAGACATAGACTTATCTCCTGGAACACGGATGCTGCCCTTCAACGGCGCACTAATTGCTTGAGTCGAATAAACTAAGTTCGAATTCATTGTTACTTTATCTCTACTTCATACTGCCAATCGACAGTTTAATTCTTAAGTGCATCGGCTACGAGCGCCATTATCCTTTCTCTTTTTGCAATAGACCAGTGTCACGTGCTGATTTTGCTGATCTAAAATATTCTAAGATTTTATCCTGCTCTTGGTTCGCTATTTTAGCTCTTATCTCACTCAAGTGCTCACTAAATCCATCAATCGCTTCCAGCACCGACTCTTTGTTAGTAACACAGATGTCCCGCCACATCTCGGCATCGCTGGATGCGATTCGGGTAAAATCATAAAAGCCTGACGCCGCCAACGCAAATAGCTCATCCTTATTATTTTGGCTATTGAGGTAGTTAATCAAACTAAAGGCAACCACATGTGGCAGATGACTTGTCTTGGCGAAAACCGAATCATGTGCCTCCACGCCCATATTAACCACATTGGCCCCAACTTTCTGCCACATACATCTAACAGTTTGGATAGATTCCTGAGCAACTTCGGGTGTTTCGGTGATGATTACATGCTTATGCTTAAACAATTGAGTTCGCGATGCATTAACACCTGAGCTCTCTCCTCCTGCGATGGGGTGCGCCAGAACAAACTGATCAAGCAATCTAGGACAGTTTACTTTGAGTTTTGTATATAAATCAGTCTTCACGCTTCCAACATCAGTCACAATAAGCTTCGAAGGAATCTCGCCCTCCAATTGCTGCAATATTGGTAACATACTCTGCATGGGAGTTGCTATGACAAGAATGTCCGCCTTTGCCGCCGCCTCTTTAAGCGGCAACACTTCATCAATGATACCCTCTTCAAGCGCCGTATCAGCTGTGTCAGCCGAGCGACAAATTCCGGTTATAGAAGAAGCCAAACCCAAAACGCGCAAGTCGCGCGCCAAAGACCCACCCAATAGACCTATGCCTACTATCGCTACATTTTTAAACATTCAGAGATCTAAGTAGAAAAATTATAGAGCACCGACAGGGTATGAACCTATCAGCTTGTAAAATGCTGAACGTGACTCTAACTCATCGAGAGCTTTACCAACCTTGGGGTCTTCGACATGGCCTCTTAGGTCAATAAAAAACACGTAATCCCAGTTAGACTGCCTTGATGGCCGTGACTCGATTCTACTCATATCCACGCCCACATCATAGAGCGGCTTTAACAACTCAAATAGGGAGCCGACCTTGTTAGGCGTAGACACCATTATCGTTGTCTTGTCTTCCCCGCTGGCCGAGTAGCTTTCATTGCCTATAATAAGAAATCGGGTGGTGTTGTTTTGTTCATCTTCGATGCCTGAAGCCAGTATCGTGATGTTATATAACTTTGCGGCTATCTCTCCTGCAATCGCGGCGACAGAATCGTCCTTGGCCGCTATTAAAGCCGCCTCGGCGTTACTATTTGCGGCAATTATTTCAGCGTCTGGCAGATAACGTTCTAGCCAGCTGCGACACTGCGCGAGGGCTTGAGGATGAGCATAAACCTTAGTGACAGAAGGAAGCCCATCCGCATTGCTCAGCAATTGATGGCTGATCGGCAACTGAACTTCACCACAAACCTTAAGATCGGAGTTTGTAAAACAGTCAAGGGTGTGGGTTATTATCCCTTCGGTAGAGTTTTCAACCGGAACAACCCCAAAGTGCGCCCGCCCCTGCTCAACCACACGGAACACATCACCAATCGTCTTCACATCTAAGCTGTTTACCGCTTGCCCAAAATGCTTAATAACGGCAGCTTGTGTATAGGTTCCTTCTGGGCCCAAATAAGCCACGGAAAGCGGCATTTCTGCCGCGAGAGATGTCGACATAATTTCACGCATTAAGCGAACCATCTCATCATCAGAAACCAAGCCATTGGCTTCATCTCTAAGCACTTGATTGCGCTCTCTTACTCGTCGAAGAACTTGCGCCTCGCGTTCAGGTCGATAAAAAGAAGCGTTAGAGTCTTCCGCGAGCTTTGCCTTAGCAATTGATGCTGCAACCTTAACGCGGCTCTGAATTAACTGCTGAATCTGTTTATCACAGGCATCAATTTGCGTGCGCAAATCTTGCAATGCTTGGCTGTCGCCGTTCTGATTTTTGCTGCTCGCTTCCGGATCACTCATTTATTTAGGACGATTACACAATTCGTGCAATCATTATGCCATCAAGTTGCTTAATAGTGTCTACTACTGATTGTGGAATTTCGCTATCTACGTCAACGATCGTATACGCGATATCTCCCCTCGATTGATTGATCATGTCGTGAATATTTAAGTTCGCTTCCGCCATGACGGTCGAGATTTGTCCGACCATATTTGGGACATTGGCATTACACACTACCAACCGGTGTTCACTGCCTCTCGGCATGGTCACATTCGGAAAGTTGACCGAGTTTACAACATTGCCAGTCTCCAAGTACTCTCTAACTTGATTTGCCACCATGATGGCACAGTTATCTTCCGCCTCACCGGTTGACGCGCCTAGGTGTGGCAGGCCTATCACCTTTGGCGATTGCTTGGTCCGGTTATTGGGGAAATCAGTTATGTAAGTGCCTAGACTTCCCTTATCTAAAGCATCGCATACAGCCTCATCATTGATAATACCGCCACGCGCTAGGTTTACCACCACTGCATTACTGCGCATCTTATCCACGTTTTCAGCATTAATCAGGTTGCGTGTCACATCCAGCAACGGCACATGCACGGTCAAAAAATCCACATTAGGTAGGATCTGATCCACACTATTGGCTCGTTGCACATCGGCGGAGAGCTGCCAAGCCCCGTCGACCGTCAAACCAGGGTCGAAGCCAACAACCTTCATACCAAGATCAATACAGGTATTCGCCACCATGCGGCCAATTGCACCCAAACCAATAACGCCAATAGTCTTACCTGGAAGCTCATAGCCCGCAAACTTCTTCTTACCGGCTTCGACCGCTTTCGCTAACTCCGCATCATCTCCTTCGAGCCCGTTAGTATATTCAATCGCCTCACCGAGTTTACGAGCTGCTAAAAACAAGCTGGCTATCACTAGCTCTTTCACCGCATTCGCATTGGCCCCGGGCGCATTAAATACAGGGATACCTGCTGCGCTCATTTTTTCTAGCGGAATATTATTAACACCTGCTCCGGCTCGACCCACCGCTTTCAAGCTATTAGGAATCTCCATTTCATGCATTTTGAACGAGCGTAAAATTATCGCATCTGGCTCCGGCTCTTGATCTGAAACTTGATAATCTGCTTGTGGGAATTTCTCTAAGCCTAAGGGAGAAATGTTGTTAAGAGTAAGTATTTTATACATCTTGTGTTTTCTGCGTTGGTGCACAGCTCTTGTCTAAAATTAAGTTTAAGTAGTTTAATAACGATGCTTATTTAGTGAGTCTTTTTGAACGAATCCATGAAATCGATGAGTGCCTCTACACCTTCCATGCTCATGGCGTTATAAATGCTGGCGCGCATGCCGCCGACGGACCGATGACCCTTCAATGCATGTAGACCAGTCTCATGAGAAAGGCTCAAAAATTCAGCGTCAAAGGCACTATCATGAAGAATAAAAGGCACATTCATTCGTGACCTAACATTGGGCATAACAGGGTTGGTGTAATACCCATCAGAGTCATCGATATAGGAATACAACCTTTCGGCCTTAGCTTTATTTAAGGCTTCGATTGCGCTTAAGCCGCCTTGCTCCTTAAGCCAGCCAAAAACCTTGCCTGCTAGGTACCAGGCAAATGTCGGCGGCGTATTGCTCATGCTATCGCTGTCGGCCATCACGGAGTAATCCATTAGTCTTGGCGCAGACTCAGGGAACTGCCCAAGCAGATCATCACGAACGATCACAATTGTTAATCCCGCTGGGCCAATATTTTTCTGTGCACCGGCGTAAATAATTCCGTAACGAGAAATATCTATCTGACGAGATAAAATAGTGGACGATAGATCCGCCACAATGGGAACAGACACATCGGGTAAGCAATCAAACTCTACTCCGGCAATTGTTTCGTTTGGTGTGATATGTAGATATGCCGCATCATCACTGAGATCCCATTCATCCACAGAAGGAACAGCAGTGAAGCCATCGCTGGAAGTATCACATACCGTACTAATTCCAATTATGCGTTTAGCATCGACTATCGCTTTCTTCGACCAGTGACCTGTAAGTGCATAATCTGCTGACTGCCCTAAGTGGGCCAGATTGAGAGGTACTGCTGAAAACTGAGCAGTTGCTCCGCCTTGCAAGAAGAGAACTTTGTAATTATCTGGGATTGTAAGTAAGTCTCGTAAGTCTTGCTCAGCCCTTTCAGCCATACCAAGAAAAGGCTTGCCACGATGCGACAGCTCCATGACTGACGCGCCGGTGCCCTGCCATTCAAGCAACTCGTCCTGTACATCTTTAAGCACAGGCTCGGGTAACGCCGCAGGACCGGCGCTAAAATTGTAAATGCGACCCATTTCAAGTCTCCAAAAATTAATATTCTTGGCAGCGATCAGACAAACGCTTATTGCACATAGCAAAAAGCTGGCTTCATTCGCTTAAATGGATGTATAGGTGTTGATCAGTCGGCATGAAATCACCATACGCTATGAGAATTAATCTCGACCGAGAGAAGAGTTACTTCGGAACTAGCACAAGGACAATGCAACACAAGTGCTTAGCTAATAACTGGTAATTATATGTCGCTTTTAGAACGACTCTCAACAATAAACTATGATCCAAATTCAATCGCGTATTCTACACGCGACAGATTCAGATGCCATAGTAATTTGAAAGTATTAAGTGTAATTAGAACAAAAATTCTAATTGGTTATCGAAAAATCAGGTTCTGACAAAAGACTTAGTCACCTTCTAAGCACTTTCTAGTCACCTAAGAGCAGCTCCATCATGGGCACTATAACAATTCTCGGCCTAACAGTTATTTGCTGAACCGCAGAACAATTATTACTGGTATTAGACTCTCCATTTACTCCTGAAATACATAACTCAGCCGTATACTCACCAGGCAAAATTGGTGCTATGTAATCAAGTTCAAAAGCAAAGCCGGCCCCTTTTGCAATTGCTGGGAGAGCAATCTGCGTAATCTGCGCGGCTCCTGCAGTATCTACAACTCTAAGAACAAGAGATCCTGAGGAGGACGCTGCATCACCTTGGTTCGCGATAAATCCAGTGGCGATCCCTGAGGCTCCTGCG
>CAJQNY010000227.1 GCA_905479805.1 uncultured Arenicella sp. | reverse complement strand
TCTTGTACACGTCGGGTACGACTGGCGCACCCAAAGGGGTATTGAGTACGCACGGGCAGACTGTGGCCATTTTCGATGCGTGGTCAACAACTGTCGGCCTTCGCAAAGATGATCGCTACCTGGTGGTAAACCCGTTTTTCCACAGCTTCGGGTATAAAGCTGGATGGTTAAGCTGTCTTATCAAAGGAGCCGCGTGCATTCCAATGGCGGTTTTCAATGCCAAAGAGACCCTGCAAATCATTGAACAAGAGAAGATTAGCATTCTGCCCGGAGCTCCCACTATCTTTCAGTCACTATTGGCCGAACCCTCGTTACCTGCAACAGATACTAGCGAACTTCGGTGTTCGGTTACCGGTGCCGCTTCAGTGCCAGAACAACTCGTCCATGACATGAAAAACGTTCTAGGGTTTGACGAGGTATTTACTGCCTATGGTTTAACGGAGTGTCCCGTGGTCAGCATCACGAATGCCGGTGATGACATTGCTTTAGTTGCCAACACTGCCGGTAAAGCATTAAGCGGCACCGATATCAAAATTGTAGATAACAATGATCTGCTTGTTGGAAATGGAGAGGTGGGTGCGATCAAAGTAAAAGGCTTTAATGTGATGCAAGCTTATTTCGAAAACGAAATAGCGAGTGCTGAAGCGATTGACGAAAATGGCTGGCTTGACACCGGAGACATCGGTTGGAAAGACAAAAATGGCTATGTAAAAGTAACCGATCGCGCAAAAGATATGTTTATCTGCGGCGGATTCAATTGTTACCCTGCCGAAATAGAAAACCTGTTACTCAAACATAACGATATTTTGGATGTGGCGGTCACCGGCATCAATGACGAACGATTAGGTGAAGTAGCCTGTGCCTACATCGTGACAAACAGTGATTCTCTTGGACATGAAGAATTAACCAGCTGGGCGCGCGAACACATGGCAAACTTTAAAGTACCTCGAACATTTTTTAGAATAGACCAGCTACCCAGAAATGCTTCAGGCAAAGTATTGAAGTTCACTCTAGCGGAACAATTAGATTCTATCCAATTGGGTTAGATCACCGCCTAACTAAGCGCGAACAAAAGCCGTAATTCACCTCCGTCAGGCGAAAAACCACCCATACAATAATCGCCCAGGCGCGAAAGTAAACGCACCTGCCAAGAGAACACCCCCTACATACACACCGATCATACAGCCTTGATGACGCTTGATATCACCCCTGCGTGCGCGAAATACGCAGTGGGCACTAAGTACAACACCAAGAAACTAAATAGGTGTATATAACCAAAATGATTGAATGCCGTAGGACCTACATGCGCAGACATAAACAGTGTGACTAATGAAGTGAACATCATTAGTACCATATAAGCCTTACCTAGAACTTTATGGATGGGTGTCCCCTTCCGATTAAACAATAAATAAGCGCCTATTAGAAAAGCCGGGAAGACGGTTGCTAGGTGTAGATATGCCAATTGGAGGTAAGTCATGTCTGTCCTAATAAATTCCTGTGGCAACGCTGTTGAACTTAACTCATTAAATCGAGTACAGCGTTGGCGACTTCAATATCGATGTCGGAGGCTTGTTGCTGGAACTTCTTCATGACCTCGTTGAGATCCACATCATTGCAGGGCACGAATATTGGGCTACCCGGATGCTTGCCTGGTCTAGAGCCATCTTCTACGCGATTTAAAGATAATCCACTGTCGCGAGCCCAAATGATTGCTCTCTCCGAGCCCTCCTTATCAACCGAAAGCTGGAAACTGTCTACGCGACTTCCCACATCAAACCACACAAATAGATCCATTTCCTTAGATGAAAACCACCGCTTACTGAGTGCATCGTCATCGTTCTTTATGTCGATTTCTCTTAATCTATCCTCTACTTCAGTCACTAATTCATCATCCTTTAAAAATTAAATTTTTGCTCTGAACCGCTTACGCTAGTATCCACTCAATCTTGCAAACCGTTGCTTATGATATGAGCTACTACCATAGACTGTCCTGAGCACTCGTGCTCGCTTGTAGAACAAACCAATATCAAGCTCATCGGTAATGCCCATGCCGCCGTGCATTTGAATCGCCTCGGTGGTTATCAACTGCGATGCATCATTGGCTAATGTTTTGGCGTGACTGACGGCAATCGATTGATCATCTCGCTCGGCATCCATAGCGTCAAGAGCATCATATACAACGCTTTTAAGCATTTCTAATTGCATGTAGGCCTTCGCCATTCGATGTTGCAATGCTTGGAAGGCACCAATTTTTTGATCGAATTGTTCCCTCTCTTTGAGGTATTCAAGGGTACGCTGGAAGACTTCTCGGCTCAATCCATAAAGCTCACAAGCAGTAAGAAGTGCACCGAGGTTATCTAACGACTCTATGGCAGCGGCAGCGGAACCCGAAAACGAAAATGACTCACTATTGCTTACTTCAACGCCATCAAAATGCAAGTTTGCGTAGTCACGATGATCCATTAAGTTCACCGGCTCACACCTAAGTCCCTCACACTCCAATGCGATCAAAGCCAAGGTTGTATTTTCACTACCCGCAACCGGAGTGAGTATTAGATCTGAGCCCGCAGCTTCTGCAACGAACTTAAGCGCACCCATTATTTTTTCTTCATTCATTAAAAGTGGGGCGTTTTGCGGAGCGACATAGTTAACAACCTTTTCGCCACTAGCAATATCACGAATAAGGGCATCTCGAGACTCAGTTGCCTCACATTTTAATAGTGCATTTATCGCTAGACCCGCAGAAACCTGCAAGGGAGATACCGCCAACTTACGCGCGGCTTCGATGCAAAGCAAACCCAAGCCAGTGAGACCAAAATCCAGGCCATCCAAGCTCTCAGGAACCACAATAGCCCCCCAGCCAAGATCGGCAACTTCCTGCCAGGCGCTCTTAGATATTCCGACTACTCCAGACTCATCTCGTACTTTACGAAACGTGTCAACCGAGCTGTTCTCAGCAAAATACTCTGCGGCTGCAGACATTAGCATCAGCTGTTCTTCACTTAGAAATAAGGCCATCTAAGCACCCTCCTTGGGCTTTATGCGATTCTCAGAAAGCTGCATTTCAGGCAAGCCAAGCGCGCGTTTCGCGATGATATTCAATTGAATTTCATTCGTACCACCTGCAATGGTCAGCGCCTTATTAAACAAAAGTTCGCGGCCAACCCGAAGATCTTCGTCATCGAAAGAACTGTCTTGCCATCCGGCACTCTGATAACCCATTATGTCCATTGCCAGCTCATCACGGGTCTGTAATGCGCTGGTCCCAAGATACTTCATGATAAGTAACACATTAGGGTCTAATTGATCATTCAAACCTTCTTGATGTGAACGATAACCGGTCAATCCTATGGCACGCATCTCCATCTCGTAGTCTGCTACAGCCAACCTGGTGGGTGCATCAGCGATTTCACCGTCTTCGGTTTCACCTAAATATTGTTTGGC
>CAJQNY010000226.1 GCA_905479805.1 uncultured Arenicella sp. | reverse complement strand
CACAAGATGGGATATATCTGCTTAACCATTCCGTAGGTAGAATGCCGAGCTCAGGTTAGGCTGTCGCGCAATCGTTTAACATCGTCATAGCGGCTTGGTATCTCTTTATTATCAGCCGCGGCCCGTAAGTCACATAATTTTCTTAAACCCTTCAGCAATACCGACAAAGGTGGCCCACTCGCTGTCAGGTCCGCTTTGGATGATAAATCATCGCTATCAGCGGGTACCTCTATAAACTTCTTCACCAATTGCTCGTGATGCTGAATAGCCGTTGCGCCGTGCAACTCACAGACCTCCAAAAAGGCTGTTAAGTTTTTCTCATACCAGCTCGGGTTAGCACCAGAATGATTATCAAGATGGCTAAGAAAGCTATTCATCAAACTAGTCCGTCGCATGCAGTCTCGCAACACTAATTGGTCCTCGGGTCGCATGAATAAAAATTTATCCACTAACAACTGTGAATAATATGGGTCATCCGCTCGGCATAAACCAAGCAACAGGTCGATCACATTGATTCCAGCAAAGTCACCCGCATTTGCACCTCGATACTCGTGTAAGCCGACTCTATGGGGTTTGTAATAGGGTCGAACACAATAGAAAAACCGGTCTGTGTTCAAATCATTAAATAAGTTTTCATTGTTCTCAATAACATCTCTGAGAGCGGCCTTTGTGGCCTGCAATAAATCAAACGTGATTGGGTGTGAAATCCCGAGTGGTAAAATATGCAACAAGGATTGCGAAGCTCGAATAAACGCAAAGACTCCTCGCGTGTTGTAATCTAAAAAGCTTTTCTCGTCTGCCAAACTAGTGAATGATTTATATTCGCCATCAAGCGCTCGGTTATGCGTTTCCAAGTGCGCTGACGCAAAGCGCGGGATGACCCCTAAAGAAGCGCCTAATTGCATCGCAAGAGCAGAAGCCGATCGTAACGGGGATTTTGTCTCTCTTGAGGGTTCGGTTAATTCATGCCGTCGACAGGCTGCCATAAAAAAACCGACATTGCCGAGCAGGTCAAACCCTGGGTCAAAACCTTCATCAGTGTTTCCTTCTAGCAAAAGATGGTCTATGAGCTCATTGCCTTTGTTCAGCAACTCTTGCTTAAGGTTATCTCCAACGCCTGTGACATTGCTCTTATCTTCCTGTTTAAAGTACAGTTCTTCTAAGTCTGTATTTATCGCCTTAAAATCTTCACGTATCCACTGGTCGAAAATTTGGGCATTATTGGTGCTCATGCTAAATTGGTGCTCATGTTAGATTAGACAACAAAATTAAGTTGCAACAATCTTAACAAAGAAGCCGAGTCTCTTAGTTGAAACTTGAGCACGAATCGCTCTCTGACCTACGCAAAAATAGAAATGAGTAATTAAAGAATGAATATCCAAATAAAATACGGTTTGTTGGCTTCTGTTCTGCTTACATTGTTGCTCTGCAAACTTGCTTTTGCAGCGCAGCAAAACGAAACTAGCGTGGCAACAGATCAGCAGCAAATAGTCGATAGCATTCATGCAATGTGGTCAGCCATAGAACAAGACAAGCTTGATGAATACCTTAAATATATTCATGACGATTACTCTGTCTTTGGCGAAGGCGATGTTTATCTTCATCAAGGGAAAGACAAAGAACGGCGAGATATTGGGGATTTCATCAATCGTGCAAAAGGCGTACGTACGTTCATGCATCAACCAGAAATAACAGTGCGTGGTGATACGGCTTGGATTACTTACTACTGGAACGATGCTGGCATGATTGGTGACGATCGATACACCTCACGAGGTAAATCTACGCGCATATTTGTCAAAGAGAATAGTCGATGGCTCTGTATTCACTCACACTTCACGGCGATTCCTTAAACACCAAATGCCACAGAGGTGACAACGCTGTAAGTCAGTAGCGATTAAACTCCATTTAACTCAAAAATAATTTCCTAGGGAACCACCCATGTCTTACAACACTCTTGATTATACAGTCGAAAATAATGTGCTTACATTATTACTCAATCGGCCAGATGCGCTTAATTCATTTACGGTGGAGATGGCCAACGAGCTAATAGATGCTTTTACGCGTGCCAACGATGATGATGATGTCAGGGTTATCGTGGTCACAGGTGCTGGACGCGCATTTTGCGCTGGAATGGATTTAACTTCGGTTGGCAATGTATTTGGTCTGGATGATAATTTAGAGCCCACCATGGATGACATGCATGACCGAATTGAGGACCAAGCAATAATAGAAGGTGTTCGCGATACTGGAGGAAGAGTTACCTTAGCTATTTACGACTGTAAGAAGCCTGTTATCGCAGCTATCAACGGAGCTGCCGTTGGAATAGGTGCAACCATGACCTGTGCGATGGATATTCGTATTGCATCAGAGAAGGCTCGCATAGGGTTTGTATTTAATAAGATTGGCATCACACCAGAAGCCTGCTCAACCTGGTTTTTACCGCGCATCGTTGGCATGTCAAATGCGTTAGAGTGGAGTTACACTGGAGAAATATTGGATGCTCAAAAGGCCTTGGATGGGCGATTTATTCGATCTATTTCAAGCGCCGATGATTTGATGAAGGATGTTTACGAACTGGCCAATAAGATAGCAGAGCATTCGCCTGTATCCTTAGCACTTACAAGACAAATGATGTATCGGAACTCGGCTATGGAGCATCCAATCGAAGCTCATAAAGTAGATTCTTTGGCCATGCACCATGTGAGTCGTTACGATGGTAAAGAAGGTGTAGCCTCATTTTTAGAGAAACGAAAACCTGAATTCAAGGCCAAAGCTTCTACGGAGATGCCTAGTTTTTACCCTTGGTGGGACTAATTAGA
>CAJQNY010000225.1 GCA_905479805.1 uncultured Arenicella sp. | reverse complement strand
CTTCTTTTGAAAGAATGGTCGAATAGTGATCGTAAGTGAATTCTAATTGACCTTGTTATGCTAAAGAGCAAAAGTTAGTATTGCTACATACTAATAAATGCTCACACTGGGCTCATTAAAGGCAAACGTATGAATGATCAGCGCGAACAATTTCGTTCAAAACTCGGTTTTATTTTGGCTGCGGCTGGGTCGGCGGTTGGAATCGGTAACCTGGTAGGATTTCCGGTGAATGCTGCGAAAAGCGGTGGCGCCGCATTTTTGTTGGTTTATGCCGGATTTGTCATCTTTATATGCTTACCAGTAATGATTGCTGAGATGTCTTTGGGGCGTCATACGCAACGCAACCCGTTAGGTGCCTACAATGCGGTTTCTGCGAATAGTGCAGTATGGAAAATAGGTGGTTGGTTGGCAATCATCACGCCATTTATGATCGCTGTTTTTTATCAGGTGCTGACCGTATGGCTATTGGCCTATTTTGTTGGAGCTATCACCGGTAATTTAAATGCGATGGCTCAACCAGAGTACTTTAGCGAATTTATAAACAGTGGATCGGTGTTTATTTATCTGGCTATTCTTACTGTGATCATAGGCTTTGTCCTTAATTCAGGCGTACAAAATGGTATTGAACGTTTAGCCAAAGTATTAATGCCCAGCCTTTTGGTGATGCTATTAATTTTGACATCGTTTGTGCTGACATTACCAAACGCAATGATCGGCGTGAAATTTTACTTGATCCCTGATTTGGCTAAAATTACTCCATCAGTGATCAGTAATGCGTTAGGACAAGCCTTCTTCTCTCTCTCCCTCGGTATGGGGATATTGATTACTTACGGCTCTTATGTGGCCAAGCGGGAGAGCATCACCAGTGGCGCTAAAATGGTCGCCCTCGTTGATACATCAGTCGCGTTCTTTGCGGGTTTGTTAATCTTGCCGGCGATTTTTGTATTTAACCCATCAATTGATACAACCGAGCTCTCGACTTCTTCAGTGTCTTTGGTGTTTACTTTCTTACCAAAAATTTTCTTGTCGCTGCAAACCACCTTTGGTTATTTTGGAGCTAATTTGTTTGCCAGTGTGTTTTTCTTATTGGTTTTCTTTGCAGCCCTTACTTCTCAGGTTTCAATACTCCAAGTACCTATTTCGGCGTTTCAAGATGAATTAGGATTTAGTCGTTTCAAGAGTGTCCTAAGTCTAGGCGCCTGTGCAGTGTTGTTAGTGCTCGCTAGTACTGTTTCCTTTGGTATGGTGGCCTATTTCACAGAGTTTACTAGTTATGGTGGGGCTACCAAGTCCTTTTTTGATGTGGTGATAGATGTCTTTTACGACACTATTCTGCCCCTCAATGGCTTCATAGTGTGCTTATTTGTTATTTATAAGTGGCGTACTTCCAATTTTAACTCGGAACTTAAGGTTGGCGATGATGGTTTTAATGGCTCTTTCACTCAAAAATATATCAATTTTTCACTTGGAACATTTATTCCAGTGATTTTGCTACTAGTTTTCCTTAATACTGTTTGTATTAAGTTTTTTGGATTTAAAAGCCTGTTTGATATTTTCTAATGGGGTGAGTGGGACTAGTGTCGGCCTTGTTGCGATTCCAGTGCCAAGACAAACTATCTCTCAGGATGTGAGGCTTGGCCGACGGTGCTAATTATCAGGTATTTTGTTGCTGATCCTGTAAGAGGAACCCTAGCCGGATTTTAGAATGCGATGTTGCTCGCGTTTCCAGTCACGTTCTTTAATAGTCGCGCGTTTGTCGTGCTGTTTTTTGCCTTTGGCTAGGCCAATCTTTAACTTTGCTCTCCCTCGAATCCAATATAAGGACAAAGGAGCAAGAGTGTATCCGGCGCGTTCTACTTGGCCAATAAGACGATTGATTTCGTATCGCTTCATCAACAGCTTACGTGCGCGTATTGGGTCAGCCACCACGTGGGTCGAAGCAGAGTTAAGTGGAGACATGTGAGCACCAAACAGATAGAGTTCAGCATTCTTAATAATCACGTAACTTTCTTTAAGTTGGACCCTTCCGGCCCGCATGCTTTTCACTTCCCAGCCTTGCAATGCAATGCCAGCTTCGAACTCTTCTTCGATGAAGAATTCAAACCGCGCCTTTTTATTGCTTGCGATCGTGTTTGAGCTGGTTTTCTTAGCCTTAGCCATAATAGAAAAATAAGAGTAATATTATTGAAGAGGCCTCAGCATAACTCGATGTGCGAATCAAAATGACTGAAGTGCCCCCACTTTTCGTTGAGAATATAGTCAATAGCCATCTATTACCGTCGATTCTCGCCTCAATTGGAGACATTTCACCCTGTTTTTATTGCGCACCTGACTTATGCTGAGGCCTCTTGAAGTTAAATTGAATGGGAGTTCATGGATGGCATAATACCGTTGCAATCGATAAAACGACAGTCAATTTGGAATTTAACGCGTTGATCTGTTAATGCTAATTTATATTTGGGGTAATTGTTATAAAAAATCAACCAGCTAAACGTGTGCTCACTCGATGGACATCGTATTGGTCATTTTTGTTGGCTGCGATTGGCTCGTCTATTGGTCTGGGGAACTTGTGGAAGTTTCCCTATGAAATGGGTTTGCATGGAGGCGGAACCTTCTTGCTGGTATATATTCCTAGCTTGTTGATCATTGCGGTGCCAGTAATGATTGCTGAATTAATGATTGGGCGTTCCGGAGGGAGCAACCCCGTTCATGGGCTCGCTTTGCTCGCTAAACGCGAACGCTTATCAAGTTTATGGCAGATTACGGGTTGGCTGGCTTTGCTGGCTGGCTTTTTAGTATTCAGCTATTACAGTGTGGTCGCGAGTTGGATTTTGTTCTATATCATGGAGTCAGTAACTGGCAGTTTTGTCGATGTGCCCGCGGAAATCGTGCAGCATTCATTTTCAGCTCTGTTGCGAAATACTGACCAACTTATTATTTGGCACACTGTTTTTGTTCTGATGGTGGTGCAAATTTTGAGTAGGTCAGTTCGAGTTGGTCTAGAGCGGGCGCTAACAATATTAATGCCTTGCTTTGTTGCTTTATTGTGTTGCACATTCTATTTTGCGCTTCAGGTAGGGGATATTGAGAGCGCTCTCGAATTTATGTTCAGTTATGACATATCTAAAATTAATACGGAGTTAATTGTTAGTGCATCAACACAGGCACTATTTTCCTTGAGTATTGGTCTCGGAATTTTACTGATGTATGGCGCTTACCTAGGTGAGAAGCGCCCGATAGCGACGGCGACTGCAGTGATAGTATTGTTCGACACCGCGCTGGCATTGTTGATGGCTTTTCTTATATTTTCGGTCGTGTTTGCATTTGGAATGGAGGCTGATTCTGGCGCGGGGCTAATATTTGAAACGCTTCCAGTCGCATTTTCCAATATGGCCTCTAACTCGGTTCTATGGGCTACGTTGTTCTTCTCATTATTGGGAGTGGCCGCATTAACCTCAGCTATCGCTTTGTTGGAGCCTATTATTGCTTGGATGATCAGTCAGTTTATGATCTCACGTCGAATGGCGGCCTGGTGTATAGGTAGCTTGGCTTGGGCGACCGGTTTTATCTCTATTTATTCTTTTAGTGATCTAAGGTATAGCTTTTATTATTTTGGCACAGAGAGATTTAATGGGACCTTTGACTTTTTAAATATTTTTACAACGCAGATGCTAATGCCATTGATTGCACTGTTGCTGACGGTACTAGCTGGATGGCGAATAAACAGTAAAGTTTCTCGAGCAGAACTAGCGATACCGTTAGACTTTGTATACAAAATATGGCAATTTTCAGTTCGTTGGGTAACGCCGCTACTGTTGTTTATTATTCTGGCTTTGGTGTTGTTTGTCCCCCAAACATAATTTTCTTTCCTCTACTCAAATCAACTTTTAGATATGCAAGTTAGCCGTTCAGCCCTGCTACCATACAGTGCGATGCAAATGTACGACGTAGTCGCCAACATAGAGGACTACCCAAATTTTCTAGGTTGGTGTGAAGATGTGAGTGTGATGGATCGTGAAGAGTTGGAAGTTGTTGCTAAGCTTAAAATAGCGTATGGAAAATTAAGATTCCAATTCACTACCAAGAATCGAAATATTCCTGGAGAATCGATTACCCTGTGTTTGGTCGATGGTCCTTTTTCAGAGTTTCATGGAAAATGGGTGTTTAAACCTCTTGCAGAGAGTGCGTGTAAGGTGTCAATCGACATGGACTTCTCGTTCGATACGCGCATGGTGCCTGGGATGTTCGGGAAAGTGTTCGAGAAGATAGTCGCAACGCAATTGGACGCTTTTCAAAAACGAGCCAAGGAGCTCTACGGAGATGGTTATGCATAGAATAAACGTTTCTATTGTCTACGCGCTACGAGACAAACAGTGGCAGAAAAGCATGATTGTGGAAAGAGGTACCAGTGCAATTGAGTTGCTACGTCTATCCCAGCTTCAGGATGAAATTACCGAGTTGAAGATGCAAAAAGACGAACAGATCGTGCTTGGGGTGTTCTCGCAAAAAGTGTCGCATGATTACTTATTGGAAGAGGGCGATAGGGTTGAGATTTATCGGCCGCTCACCGCAGACCCCAAAGAAGTCCGGCGACAGCTTGCGCTTTTGGGCAAAACAATTGGTAACAGTACCTAGATTTAGCCATGTCCGTTCTATTCCAATAGTGTTTTTTAAAATATCAGCAATACTATTAGCAATAGTGATAGTTTGACTTACAATCAACCTTTATTAAATATTAATTATATAGTGATTTAAGCGATGACTAAAACGAATACGCTAGTCCAAATTATCCAATATTGTCTGTTTGCTTCCGTACTTGCCGCGTGCGGGGGCGGGGGGAGTGATAGTGGTAGCGGGACAATGGCAACGCCATCGCCATCAACTCCGGCAGCTGGAGGCTTAACTAAGGTGGTGGCTATTGGGGATAGTTTCGGGACTGGGTTTGGTCTAGCAACACCTTGGCCAACACGATTGCAAAACGCATTGGGCGTACCTGTCGTGAACAATAGCCGAAATGGTCGACTTACCTCTGAGGGCGCTGGCTTGATAGATGGACTATTGGATAGCGAAGCTCCGAGTCATGTTGTGATCATGCTCGGGACAAATGATGCCATCAGAGGTTCTGTTGGTGAAGCGACAAGTAACTTACAAAGCATGGTTAACTCTGCAGTGTCACGGAATATGACTGTTGTTGTTGCGACCTTGACTCCCATCACCAACTCTTCCGCTGCGAACGATCGTGCAGCAGCCATTAGCGGAGGTATTCAAGGTTTGAATGGTGCTCGAATCGCTGACGTCCGAACTGGCTTTAACAGTAGTGATATTGTTGATGGCGTCCACCCCAATGACGCAGGTCAGGCATTTATTACATCGGTTATTCAGACGCAGCTCTAGGGAGTTCTAGCAGTCCTACATCGACTGAATCCTGACCTGCATTCAGCGAGTGATCGGCTGAGATGATGTCAGATATTTTTTTTGCGATAACTGAATAGCCATCTTGATTTAGATGGCAACAATTGTCGATGTACAGCGTTCTAGA
>CAJQNY010000224.1 GCA_905479805.1 uncultured Arenicella sp. | reverse complement strand
ACTAGCAAAGCCATCTTGTTCTTTACTGACGTGGGTCTTCCTCGACGTAATTTGTCTGGTTATCTGTGCAGACCAAGTGGTGCCGTTTGATTCAATATTTGCGCTGTATTTTTTGTTTTTGGCCATGATGCTGGTATTCGAGTGATGTGGGTGTTCAATGGCGCGAAGGCTATCAGTTTTTCGCCCAATTAACCTTAAGCCTAGTGCAATTAGTCGTTTTTTTGTTCAGGTAAATGCCGGGTGATGGTTTCGGCCAAATCGGGCTTTCCTTCGATTATTTCCTCAATGGAGAGACCTTTTAGTTCGTGTGGAAATACCAACCATTTATCCGTTTCGTTAATGTAAAAATCCGGTTTAATATCAGTAATATTTCGACTTGGCTTATACCAAGGGCAGGCGATCTTCATAGTGCGAGGCATATTCTGCCGGGTCTTCTTTTTCATGCGCGCAAAGATCGCTTGAATACTTCGCCCGGAGTCAAATACATCGTCCACTAACAGCACGTCGTCGTCCGAGTTGATGTTATCTATAATGTAATCAAGCCCGTGTACTCGAACGGTTTTATCCTGTTGATCAATACCATAGTAGGACGAAGTGCGAATCGCAATGTGGTCGGTAGGTATGCCGATGAAATCCAAATATTCTTGAATGGCAATTCCGACCGGTGCGCCGCCACGCCAAACCCCAATTATGAAGTCGGGTTTGAAACCGCTCAAATAGATTTGTTCAGCAAGCTTGAACGAATCTTTAAGGAGTTGATCAGCAGAAATGAATACTTTGTCCATGGTCAGGTCTCGAGTTCTTAGAGTTGTCTATGATTAGCTTAGTAAGGAACCTATAAGTTTAAAGGAACGCAAATTTTAATCCGAAGATTAACGCTATGCAGTATACCGCTAAGGGGCAATCAGAAGGCCTACCAGATACTAATTTTATTGCCGCATAGCTGATAAAGCCCAGACCAATACCGTCAGCGATGGAGTAACTCAATGGCATGCTGATGGCGGCGATGGCGGCGGGCGCAGACTCGCCAATGTCATCCCAATCGAGATCGGCGAAGGATCTCATCATAATACAGGCGACGAACAACAAGGCTGCCCCCGTTGCGAAGGGTGGGATACTTTGTGCGAGTGGCGCAATAAATAAACACAGTAAAAATAGACCGCCTGTAGTGACTGCGGCGAGGCCGGTTCGTCCCCCAGCTTCTACTCCGGCTGCGCTTTCAACATAACTGGTAGTGGAAGAAGTTCCTAGTAACGCACCGACTGCAGTAGCCGAAGAGTCGGCTAATAAAGCTTTATCTAAACGGGGTAGTTTTCCATCTTCATCAAGCATGTCTGCACGCGTGGCTACGCCCACTAAGGTGCCGGCAGTATCAAAGACATCGATAAGGAGCAGGGTTAGGATTACCGTCAACATTGACACGTTGAACGCTCCGCGTATATCAAGCTCCAACAAAGCGCTGGCTGAGGGTGGCATCGAAACAACGCCCTTGAATTCCGCTAAGCCACTAAGCCAGGCCATTACCGTGACACTTAAGATGCCGATGACGACGGCGCCAACAATTTTACGCGAGGTTAACGCGGTAATAATTACGAAACCTAAGATCATTAGTAATGAAGAAGGAGCAAGTAGGTTCCCGAAGCTGACCAGAGTAGCCGCGTTGTCAACCACGATGCCGCTGCCGCTTAGGGCAATGATAGCCAAGAAAAGGCCAATACCGGCGGCCATTCCAAGCTTGAGTGATTTGGGAATAGAGTTAATCAGCCATTCTCTGATGGGCAGAATGCTGATGACGATAAACATAATGCCGGAAATAAATACTGCGCCTAGAGCTATCTGCCAGCTATGCCCCATACCGATAACTATGCCGTAAGCGAAGAAGGCATTTTGCCCCATACCGGGCGCAAGCGCGATGGGGTAGTTGGCATACAAGCCCATAACAATGCTGCCCAAGGCAGCAGCCAGGCATGTCGCCACGAACACAGCGCCAAAATCCATGCCTGTCTCAGACAGTATTGCTGGATTAACGACACTGATATAGGCCATAGCAAGGAAGGTGGTGAACCCGGCAATAACCTCTTTTCGAATGGAGCTATTGTTCTCTTTTATCAAAAAATATTGGTTTAGCCACGTCATCATTCTATTTTGTTCCTGATTGTCAGTTCTGTTGTTGCCGTTAGTTATGATTGTCTTTGATGCAGCTACTATTAAAGTATCTTGTATTAAGGAGCCTTTGATTCGCCCGTGCCGTCTAGGATGGATTTAGCTATTTGTATGATAGCGTCTTCAAAGCTAGCGGCTATTTTCTGGTTACTTTTCAGGTTCTTGGCATCATTTATTGCGCCTATCATCATGAGGTTATCAGCCATCTCGAAATTTTCGATAGATTGCCCGTGCACATCTACCTCACTCGAATCTTTCGATAGCGGGTAATGCTTAGCCACACGTTCTGAGTAGATCCCAGGTTCTTCTGTTACACCATAAAAGGGCATGCTGTCGTAATACGCGAAAACAGGTTTATCTAAGCCTCGCATATACCCCATCTCAAATGCCGTGCCTACATCCATACTCGGGCCGCGAAACCTCACCATATTTGCTGTCACATAGTCGGCACGCTTCATCAAGTCGATATTGGCCTGATATATTTTGATGCCAGTTTTGAAGTCAGGAGCAAAATCAGCTATTTCGTTATCCATGGGATAAAGCCCAACTAAATCAAAAGGCCAATTATGCTCCTTCATTAACCTAGTAATCGTCGCCTTCTTAGTAATTCCTGCCTCGATAGGGTTGGGTAAAAATACCTCTGGACCAGCCAAATAGATAGAGTAACTGGCTCGTTGCTTGGGGGCGTCATCGCCCTGCAAATAATTGTTTCCATTGCTTTGACAGCCACTGAACAAGAAAATGATAAATGCGCTCACCCAGAGTTTTGCAAAAAGACTGTGTGTTAGAGCAGTGTAAGGAGTACAAATTGATTTATTCACTAAAATCTCCAGAAGAATAGAAGAGCAAATGTTTATAATGATGAAATTAGGCTACACAATTCATTATTGCAGCCTTCGTCAAAAATTACTCTCTAGAATAACCTTATGACAATTGAATTTGAAGCATGGCTCAGCGCACTACCCAAAGCGGAACTCCATTTACATATTGATGGGAGTTTGCAAGCACATCGTTTGCTTTCTCTAGCGAAGAAGAATGCGATTGAGTTGCCGTATTCTAGCGTTGAAGAGGTAGAGGCTGCCTACGAATTTGAAGACTTACAGAGCTTTTTGGATTTGTATTACCTCGGGGCATCAGTGTTGATTGATGAAAGTGACTTCTATCACCTGATGATGGACTACTTACTCAAATGCAAAGAGCAAAATATTGTGCACTGCGAAATTATGGTTGAACCGCAAACCTATGCACCAAACGGCGTAGAGTTTTCTACCATGATGGCAGGATTCGATCGTGCAATTAAGCAAGCCGAATCTGAATGGGGTCAATCGACGTTGTTGATACTCAGTTTCTTACGTCATTTGAGTGAGGACGAAGCGCTCGTTACTTTGCAACAGGCCGAGCCGTTTCGTGAAAACTTTGTGGCAATCGGTTTGGCTAGCGCGGAACAGGGTAATCCGCCGAAAAAGTTTGAACAATTGTATGCGATGGCGCGGGCTCAAGGTTATCGCGCAACGGTGCACGCAGGGGAAGAGGGACCAGCGCAATATATATGGGACAGCTTGAACGACTTGAAAGTTGAGCGTATTGATCATGGCGTTAGATGTGTTGAGGATGCAGATTTAGTAACACGGCTAGCAAATGAGCAGATTCCGTTGACCGTGTGTCCGCTGTCGAACATCAAATTATGTGTGTTCGACACTATGCAGCAGCACAACGTTTTAGAGTTGTTGGAACAGGGAGTTTTGACCACTATAAATTCAGATGATCCTGCGTATTTCGGTGGATACTTGAATGAGAACTTTTTAGCCTTGCATCATGATCTTGGTATGACACAATCACAGGCCCTCAAACTTATTAGAAACAGTTTTGAAGCGAGTTTTTTACCACTAGGTAAAAAGCAAGAATACGCTTCCGCGCTTCAAAGCCAGTCAGCAGGAATTAAACTATGAATTTGCAGAATAAAATTGCGGTAGTGACAGGTGGGGCTGGAGGAATTGGTTCTGCACTTTGTCATCAACTCAGCGCCAAAGGTGCAAAAGTAGTTGTATCGGACTTAAACCTAAGTGCGGCAGAAGAAATTGCAGCTGCCGTTGGTGGTGTCGCTGTGCAATGTAATGTGGCTGATGAACAGAGTGTTATTGATTTAATTAAAACCACTGAAGCGGAGCTGGGACAGATAGACTTGTTCTGCTCGAACGCAGGCTTTGGGGTTGGTGAACCTGACCATGCAGCTTCGGCAAGCAATGAAGTGTGGCAACGTAATTGGGATGTGCATGTAATGGCACATGTCTATGCGTCACGCGCACTCATCCCAGGCATGAAAGAACGCGGTGAGGGGTATTTGTTGAATGTTGCATCTGCAGCAGGCCTGTTGTCACAGATTTCAGATGCAGCTTATACCGCCACCAAACATGCGGCCGTTGCGTTTGCGGAATCACTCGCAATCACTCACGCTGACGATGGAATTAACGTTTCCGTGGTTTGCCCACAGTATGTCAACACCAATATACTTGGTTTGAGTGAGCAAGAAAGAGCGAAGCCTATGAAGGGCGTTCTTACTGCTGAATACTGTGCTGAAGTGATTGTGGATGGGATCGAAAAAGAAGAATTCCTCATCACGCCACACCCAGAAGTAAGAGACTTTATGTTACATCGGGCAGGAGATCCAAATAGGTGGCTCTCAGGTATGCGCCGATTCCGCCAAAGTTTGATTGATGAGAATGGGAAGGTCGATTTTAGAAACGTTTTTCGCCAAAGTTAATATGCAGGCTGTCTATACAGATGCTGAAATACAGGAGATAAAGGAGAATTTTTTAGAATATGGGTTTGTGAAAATAAGCCCTGCTCTGGCGGATCAATTATTACAGGGAGTCAAACGGGATCTCGCTCCCTTTTTTGGAGACAAGAAAGCGCAACCTAGAGTTGTGCCCTATGCTGACCACAATCGGGTTCAGGATGCCTGGCATATTAGTAAGAATGTGTATGAGGTCGCTATGAATCACACTATTATAAAAGTTCTCAATGAGCTAATCGGAATGGAGATGGCACCATTTCAGACTCTCAACTTTTATAAAGGCACGGGTCAAGGCATTCATGCCGACTCCATTCATTTTAACTCTAAGCCGTTCGCTGCGATGTGCGGGGTTTGGGTTGCGCTAGAAGACGTCGCTGTGGATCAGGGGCCATTGGAATATTATCCTGGGAGCCACAAGCGCGAAGAAATGAATCTAGACTTCTTTGATATAAAGGTAGGTGAGGAAGATAGTTATAGTCGATATATACAAGGGATTAGTAAAGTCATCGAGAAAGAAGGTTACCAAAAAGAGTTCGGTATTCTTAAAAAAGGTGAAGCGATTATATGGAGTGCGAATCTACTGCATGGGGGGTCGCCATTGCTTGACCCAACTAAAACTCGCCAATCTCAAGTTACACATTATTACGCGCGAGGGATAAAATATTGGCGACCACTTCAGAGTGTTTCTGCAACCCGTTATTTTAAACCGAATTGGGTGGTCGATGTTCATGAAAAACCAACAAAGAACCCAATTAAGAGAGCCGTGATGATTCTTCGTGCGTCATTCGAGCGAGTACAAGATAAAATACAAAGCAGGGTTAGTCGCTAGGCTGTGATGAGTTGGATTCGCAGAGGCGCTACGATGGCAACTCTGATAACCCTATCCGATAATTGCTTTAGTTTCTAAGTACTCCGCCAACCCCGCTTCGCCCCATTCTCGTCCATTTCCAGACTGCTTGTAGCCGCCAAACGGTGCATCGACACGGAAATATCCGCCTTGAATAAAGCACTGGCCCGCCCGTAAGCGCCGCGCTATTGCAATGGCGGTTTCTCTATCGCCAGCCCACACCCCAGAACCCAATCCATATTCCGAGCTATTGGCTATCTCAACAGCCTCATCAATTGTGTCGTAGGGAATCATGCATAGAACAGGGCCAAATATTTCCTCCTTGCCTACCTGCATATCAGCTGTGACGTCACCAAAAATGGTTGGTTTGACGTAAGCGCCTTTCTCAATATTGTCTGGCACGCCGGAGCCGCCTGCAATCAGAGTTGCCCCTTCATCAATGCCCATCTTAATGCCACGATCAACTGTTTTCTTTTGCGCAAAAGATACCAGGGGTCCAACGGTGGTAGTGTTATTCAGAGGGTCGCCTGTGACATGCTTGTCAGCGGTCTCTTCGGCAATTTCAACAGCTCGTGCATACACACTGCGATGCACGAACATACGAGTTAAGGCATCGCAAGTTTGCCCGGTATTAAGAAACACATTTTCGATTCCATAAGGAACGGCCGCTTCAAGATCGGCATCTGCAGTAATAATTAACGCTGACTTGCCGCCCAATTCTTGGCATACCCGCTTTACCGTGGGGGCCGCGCTTTCTGCCACCGAGATACCGGCTCGAGTAGATCCTGTGAAGGATACTAAATCTGCTAATGGGTGGGAGGACATCATGGGGCCGATTATCGAGCCGCGCCCAGACACCAAGTTGAAAACACCAGCCGGGAGGCCTACTTTATGAAATATTTCAGCCATGATGAAATCGGCGGTAGGAGTCTCTTCGGATGGTTTTTCAACCATGGTGCAACCTGCTGCGATAGCAGGCGCTACTTTACCGATCATTTGCAATAAGGGGTAGTTCCAAGGGTTGATCAAAGCACATACCCCAGCGGCTTCTTGGACAATCAACATGCCATCTACTTCCTTAGTCTTTTCGGTCGTCAACGCGAGCTCAGCAAAGTAGCGAACCGCCTCTATGGGACCGTCTACTTGCATCTCAGCGGCAAGATGTTTTGGTACGCCCAATGTTTCGACGTGCGCGTCGATGAGGTCACTTTTACGAGCTTCCATTTCATCGGCAACGGCCATCAAAATTTTACGACGTTGTGCGGCAGGCGTCGTGGACCAGATAGGGAAGGCCGCATGGGCCGCTGCAAAGGCATCATTGATATCTGCTTCAATAGCTGAGGCAACCCTCGCACACACTTCTTCGGTAGCTGGGTTAATAACCTCATTGACCTCATGGCCATGGGGTTTTACCCATTCGCCGTTAATATAAAAATTACTGTATTCTTTCATGGAAGTGATCTCTACCGAATGATGCTGGAGCTGAGTTTTGGCAGCCAAGGATACACCAGATATTTGGTCTATTGCCATGGCTTTATCGATAGCTTAATTTACTAAACAAGCAGGGTTTGTTTTAAAAGCGACGTCCTTAGAGGCGTTTGGGAAGGTTGGGTCCGGTTCGATAGAAGCTATCGATTAACTTTCCGGGCCATACGCGTTCAGCGACCAATCATACCCATATTGAATATCTCCCTCGAAGGCTTGTAGCTTTTCGCGTGCTGAATTGGGTAAATGTTGCTCAACGATTGTTATCGTTAAGCTCTTCGTGAACAGGTCATTGAATAGGATCTCATATATGATTCTGACCAGCATTAATTGGGGTAGCAAATATCTCCGCGTGTGGAAGTGGTCGGTTTCATCTCGTATGATGCAAGGAATAGACTTTTACTTCGGTCTTAATTAATGGCTTAGAATGTTCCTTGCCTTGCAATAAATATCATTTCACCGAGAGACTTTATGAAAAAATTCATCAATTTATCGTTCATGGTAGCCAGTATTTTTTCTGGGCTTGCACATGCTCAGTTAATGGATGTTGACTACGCGTGGGAAGATAAACGGAACAAGAAGGGAATTTTGATTCAAACGAGTTCTGTTGAAGGCTCTTCATTTAGGGCCGTTCGTGGTGAGATGAATGTCAAAGCCAGTACGTCCAGTTTAGTTGCTCTAGTAGAAGACATGGAGAATTGCTCCAAATGGGCTGACTTATGCAAGGAGTCGCGAATTGAGGAGAGAGTCTCAGACACTGAGAGTTATGCCTATGTGTATAACGATATCCCGTTTCCGGTCAGTGATCGTGATGTATACGCACACGTGGTATGGACAATAGATGCCCAAACTAAAAAGGTCACAATGACAAGCCGAGCAACCGAAGGCGGAACGCCCAAAACCAAGGCAGTCAGAATTCAGAACGCAGTATCACAATGGCACTTCACCCCCTTGGAAGACGGCACTACAAAAGTAGAGAATTTTGCGCATATTGACCCTAATGGGCCGACTCCAGCTTGGGTCACAAATATGATGCTCGTCGATTCACCCTATAAGACCATGACTAAAATGCGCAAAATTGTTGAATCGGGAACCTATGCCGATGTTCAAATTCCGTTTCTACAATAAAAGCGAATATAAAAAAGATCAGTTAGATAGCTAGCTTGATCGACCATGGCAATTAAGCAGAATGAAATGTAACGAAATAATAGAGTAGCCTGTCTACAATTTTGCTGTTACAAATTAACTAATTAAACCAGTAAACAATTAAACCCAAGGAGAGTCGCATGACAATGCGCCAGAAGTTCATACTCGTTGCCGCGCTATTAATCGTAGTGGTGCTAGCCCTATCAGCGTACTCACCAAAATGGCTTTGGTCATTTGTTGCCATCGGCCCGATTGTTCTGCTTGGGGTTTACGATATGTTGCAGACCAAACATTCAATCCTTCGTTTATATCCTGTGCTAGGCCATTTTCGATATATGCTGGAATCAGTAAGGCCAGAAATCCAACAGTATTTTGTAGAATCAAATACGGACGGTACTCCTATACCTCGTGAGTACCGAGCATTGGTTTATCAACGCGCTAAAGG
>CAJQNY010000223.1 GCA_905479805.1 uncultured Arenicella sp. | reverse complement strand
GTTTTAGTGAGCATGACCCCGATGATCATGGCTAACATTCCAAGTGAGAGGAATAAATCGCTCTTATCGAAGATGAGAAATATAGGGGTTTCATCACTACGTACGTAGTATTTAAAGTAGTAAAGTAGTACTCCAAAACGCACAGCTAGAGTCATCAAAACGGCAATGGCTGAGATGAAAAGCGCTCGCCATGGGCCATTACTCCATATTGCATTAAGGTCTTTTTTAATATCGGTAGATCGATCAATGGGGGGATGTACACGCTCCCTGGTCGTCGCAAAAGTGAACCAAAATAGTAGTACGGAAATAACTGCAAAAATGGCCATGGTTAAGCGAAACCCCAGCACTTCATCACCGCCGCCGAGCATGCTTTTGAACGGTCCGACAAACGTGACCACAATCCAACCAGCAAGAAAGGCGCAAACGAATCTGTAGCTGGATACCTTGGTACGTTCCGCTGAAGATGGGGAAATAACCCCTAAAAGGGAGGAGTATGGAACATTAATTGCGGTGTACGCGAGCATCATTAAAGTATAGGTCGCATAAGCGTAGATCAATTTGCCAGAATCCGAGAGTTCTGGGCTGGCAAACATCAAGTAACCACAGACCCCATAGGGTAGTGCAACCCAAAGAATGTAGGGCCTAAATGAGCCCCAACGTGATCGAGTTCGGTCAGCAATTAAACCCATGACCGGATCACTTACAGCATCGATAATCTTTGTGACTAAGAACATGGTTCCGACAGCAGCAGGAGATAGGCCGAACACATCAGTGTAGTAGTACAACAGAAAGAGATTGAATACTTGAAAGAAAAAATTCGAAGCAGAATCACCAAGGCCATAGCCGAGTTTTTCTTTAAAAGATAAGGGTTGCACCGTCGACATAGGGTTTATTTCCTGACTATTATTATTAGGAATGCTCCAGGGTATTTTCATCAAGAGCAACTTTATTTTAGCCACAGTACCGTTAACTAGGGCAGAAACAACTGCTATGAGATGAAGTGGTCATTCTTTGAGATAGAAGGGGCTAGCATGAGAGGAGACGACCGTATAATGCAGTCATTGAGTGGTTTGGGCGCTTGTTGTTGCCAGATGGCCATTCTGTCGCATCTCTGACCCAGTTAATCTCGTTCTTGTTGTGTCCTGCTCCGATTACCGTATTGTCGGTTCTATAAAGATGGCCTCGTATTGGTCAGCCAATTTTTCTCCTCAAGGTTTTATTATGTCAGCAGTTATAAGTATCAATTCTGGTTCTTCGGATTCAATCGAGTCTAAGGTTGCCGATTTTATTTCTAGAATGGGGCTAGACGAAAAAATTGGCCAAATGAGTCAATTACAAGGTGGGGGTGGTTGGATTCCAGACGATCTTGCTGAGTCTATTCGTGCCGGACGCGTAGGCTCGATTTTGAACGAGGTTAATGTTGAAGTGCTCAATGAGATGCAAAGAATATGTGTCGAGGAGAGCCGGCTGGGAATCCCACTACTGATTGGTAGAGATGTTATCCATGGGTTCAAAACTATCTTTCCGATTCCTTTAGGGCAGGCAGCCTCATGGGACCCTGAGACAATTGAGGCAGGAGCGCGTGTCAGTGCAAGCGAAGCTGCCAGTGTCGGAATTAATTGGACTTTCGCTCCCATGATAGATGTTACGCGCGACCCTCGGTGGGGTCGCATTGCTGAGTCTTTAGGAGAAGACCCGTACTTATGTGGCGTATTGGGCGCTGCCATGGTCAAAGGTTTTCAAACTGATGATCTTGGTGAGCCAGGTTCGATAGTAGCTTGTGCCAAGCATTTTGCAGGGTATGGAGCGGCCGAGGGAGGGCGTGACTACAACACGGCTAATATCCCAGAAAACGAAATGCGAAATGTTCACCTACGACCTTTCAAAGCAGCGGCCGAGGCTGGGGTCGGTTCGTTTATGTCCGCATTTTGTGATCTTAACGGAGTACCGGCAACCGGTAATACCTGGTTGATGGATGATTTGTTACGCAAGGAATGGGGCTACGAAGGTGTGGTGGTTAGCGACTGGGAGTCGGTCGTAGAGATGAGTGTCCATGGTTTTACCCATGACGATGAAGAAGCCGCGTATGAAGCTGTTATGGCCGGTATTGATATGGAAATGGCGAGCTCGTCTTATCTCGACCATTTGGAAGGGCTTGTTGCGCAAGATAAGATCAAATTGGCCCAAATTGATACTATGGTTGCCCGAATACTAACGCTTAAGTTCGAATTGGGGCTATTCGAAAAACCCTATACCGACCAAAAAGAGCACGCTGCTGTACTCAATAAATCGAATTTGAAAATCGCCAAAGAAGCGGCTGTTAAAAGTTGTGTCCTGCTTAAGAATGAGAACAACACATTGCCATTGGCCCAGTCCGATTTGGCTACAGTTGCACTGATTGGGCCTCTTGCTGACGACGATTACGAGCAACTAGGAACTTGGATCTTTGACGGTGAGTCACAGCATTCTGTGACTTGTAAGCAAGCGGTTGAAGAGTTGATTGGGCGAACAGTTGAGATCAACTATGTTAAAGGCCTTGAGACAACGCGTAGCAATAATCATGAAGAATTTGGTGCTGCCGTAAGCGCCGCTGAAAAATCCGACGCTGTGATAATGGTGGTGGGTGAAGAATCGTTTATGTCAGGTGAAGCGCATTCACGTGCGAATATTGATTTACCGGGACATCAAGCTGAGTTAATTGAAGCCGTTGCTAGCAGTGGAAAGCCGCTAATATTAGTGATTATGGCCGGACGACCGCTGACTATAGGGAATGTCTTAGATAAAGCTGATGCAGTTCTGTACGCATGGCATCCTGGTACGATGGGTGGGCCAGCCATTGCCGACTTATTGTTTGGCCTTGAATCGCCATCAGGAAAACTGCCGGTGACTTTTCCATTAGCGGTCGGGCAGGTACCGATCTTTTATGCACATAAAAATACCGGTCGACCTGCAACTGACCATACTTGCGTGAACATGGATGAAGTTCCTGCACGTGCGCCGCAAACGTCTTTGGGGATGACGTCTTTCCATCTTGATGCTGGGTATAAGCCTTTGTTTCCGTTTGGTTTTGGTTTGTCCTATGGTAACTTTAAATATGTGAAAATCACTACATCTCATAGCAGTATTGGACTCGGCGATACAATAGATATTCACGCTGATGTGATCAATACCGGTGCGCGTGAAGCAGAAGAAGTTGTGCAACTCTATGTGAGAGATTTAGTCGGGGATGTCACGCGACCCGTCAAAGAGCTAAAAGGCTTTCGTCGAATAAGTTTGAAGCCCGGCGAGCGTGAACGGCTATGCTTTACATTGCACACCGACGACCTTGCCTTTTATAACCGAAAAATGGAGCTTGTGACTGAACCCGGTAAGTTTCACGTGTGGATTGGCGGTAGTTCAGATGCCGAGTTATGGGCCGACTTCGAAATACATGATTAAGCAATCGACACTTAGTTGGATTAGATGATGAACTCACCTCTACAAAATACAGCGCTCAAAAATCGCGTCGAAACTCTGCTTGCTCAGATGACTCTGGATCAAAAGGTTGGTCAGATGACCCAACCAGAGCGCATGGCGTGTACACCTGAGGATGTGAAGAATTACCACCTCGGTTCGGTGCTGAGTGGTGGTGGGTCTTGCCCCGGAGATAACCGACCTGCGGCCTGGGTAGATATGAATGATGCCTATTGGCAAGCATCAATGGAGGCTGACGAAAATCATTTGGCCATCCCGTTAATCTATGGCGTTGATGCAATCCATGGACATAGCAATGTGTTGGGGGCGACTGTGTTTCCGCACAATATTGGTCTAGGTGCCGCCAATGACCCAGAGTTGATGCGGCGAATTGCTCAAGCTACTGCTCGTGAGATATTAGCTACGGGTGTCGATTGGACTTTTGCGCCTACTATTGCCGTAGCTCGTAATAATCATTGGGGTAGAACCTACGAAAGTTATTCAGAAGATCCGGCCCTTGTCGCATCCTATGCAGCCCCTTTTGTTCAAGGGCTGCAGGCTGACTATGGAGAGCAGAGTGTTGTTGCTTGTGTCAAACATTGGGTAGGCGACGGCGGCACTAGTAATGGCATAGATCAAGGTGAAACAACTCTCAGCGAAGAAGAGCTTCGGGCAATACATATCAAGCCTTACCCACCGGCCATCGAGGCCGGCGTGTTGACGGTGATGGCGTCATTTAATAGTTGGAATGGTGACAAATGCCACGGACATAAATTTTTGCTGACCGATGTTCTTAAGAACGAGCTAGGTTTTGACGGCTATATTATTTCTGATTGGGATGGTATCGATTATTTATCGGAAGATTATTTTGATGCTGTCAGCATGGGTGTAAATGCTGGTATTGATATGTTTATGGTATCTGAAGATTGGAGAGATTTTATTGACCATATCAAAACCCATGTGAACAACGGAACCATTTCAATGTCTCGCATAGATGATGCGGTTCGGAGGATTCTTGCTGTGAAGTTTGCTAGCGGATTGTTCGAGAAACCACGCCCTGCCAGTAGAGCACTTTCCAACGATGCTAGCTTTGGTGGCGATGAGCATCGCGAGATAGCCCGCGAAGCGGTAAGGAAGTCTCTAGTGTTACTCAAAAATGATGGAAAAACCCTACCTTTGGACAGTGCTTCAAAAATACTGGTGGCAGGTAAAAATGCCCACAACCGAGGGCATCAATGCGGCGGTTTTACCGTTGCTTGGCAGGGTGTTACAGACAATGAACTGATAGAAGGTGGTACCTCTATCTGGGAAGGTATCAAGGCCGTTGCGTCAAACGCTGTGCTGAGCGAGGACGGATTAGGCCTTGATAGTAAAGCTGGAGATCATGATGTTGCTATTGTGGTTATCGGTGAGCGTCCTTACGCGGAAGGAATGGGGGATGTGCGTACTGGCAACAATGTGATTGTGGAAGCCGGATCGCAGATCAAAGGTCTTATGAAAATTCTTGAGCCCTATGGTAATACTTTGGAGCTCGCACAATCGCACCCTGAAGACCTGCAAACGATCATTAATTTGGCGAACCTAGGTATTCCAGTAGTGACTGTGTTGGTATCAGGTAGACCGTTAGTGGTAACTCAAGAATTGGATGCGTCAGATAGCTTCGTCGCTGCATGGCTACCTGGTTCTGAAGGCCAGGGTGTTGCCGACGTGCTATTTGGTGACAGTGATTTTCACGGTAAGCTATCTTTTTCGTGGCCTAAGGACGCGAACCCTAATGTGAACCTTGGCGATGCTAATTATGAAGCAGTATTCCCATATGGCTTTGGTATGAATTACTCAGCTTAAGACTATAGACAATGAAGGAGTCGAAATCTGTCTTGCCAATTTTTTGCTGGCGAGCATCAAATTGCTCATGAGTTTAGATTTAGTGCAATTTAACGTTATTCTGGTTTAAGCAGTGGCGTGTAATCTCTACGCAGGATTTGCCAATGATTCATTGTATTTAGAACTATCCAATACTGAGCTTCCCAATACTGGCCATCCTAACACCGATTTAGGTTCGGCCGATTTCGTTAATTAAATTTTTAATTACAGAGCGATAATTACGACTCACTTTAATCTGTTCATTTTCAGCCAACACCAAAAAGCACTCGCCTTTGGTATGCGGGATGATCTTCTCAATTCGATGTATATTCACGATAGTCGAACGATGTACGCGCTTGAAAACATCTGGATCTAGTTGCGCCAGCAGACTTTTTAAAGTGCTTCGCATTATATGAGTAATTCCATTCGCATGAATGCACATATAGTCTCCTGCGGCATCCACCCAATCGATGTCTTTTTGGTCAATCAGTGCAATGGAACTTCTATCCTTGACTACAATTTTTTGATGCGGGGCGGTTACTGACGTAGCGTTGTTCGAGTCCTCAGCGGTTGGCTCTGTTCTCTGTGAAATTTGTTCGATGGCATGAATTATTCTGGGCTTAAAACCTTCATTCTCATTCCTACCCGCCAACCTTTCTTCGCTACGGCTGATTGCACGCGCAAGACTGTCATAGTCTAGGGGTTTCAGTGTGTAATCCACCGCATTTATATCAAATGCGGCAAGTGCAAACTGTTCATAGGCTGTTACGAATACAACTAGGGGTGTGATATCGGCTTGTAAATGCTTAATGACATCAAATCCGTTAAGTCCGGGCATTTGGATGTCAAGAAACATTAAGTCTGGTTGCAGTTCAATTACCTGGCGGATCGCTTCCTTGCCATTTTTACACTCCGCTACAATCTCAATTTGAGTGTGCTGTTGTAGATAAGAACGCAGTAGATCGAGTGCTAAAGGTTCATCGTCTACGATAACTGTCCTGATCTTAATCATCATTGGACCTCAATGTGTTCGGCTGAACGATGACCTCAGGCGAAGGCTCATAGGGAATATTAATTGTGGTTTTCAAGCCACCAGATTGATTGGTATCCAACTCAAAGGTGTAGTTTTCGTTGTAAAAAGCCTTTAAGCGATCCACGGTGTTACGCAGACCAATTCCTCGGCCTCCTCCGCTCCCTATTTTATTGCTTTGCAATTTTTGCGTAGCGCCAGTGTCACTCAACTCCAATACTAGGTTTTGTTCTTGCAGATAGCTGCGCAATTTAATAGTTCCACCTTCTTCATTTTTGGCAACCGCATATTTCATAGAATTTTCTATTAGAGGTTGCAGAAGTAAGCTAGGCACTAGTGCCGTTTCTATACCTTCATCAACTTCGAAGTCCAAGGTTAGGCGATCGCCAAATCGAGTTTTTTCAATCTCAAGGTATAAGTTCAAGGCCTCGATCTCTCGATTCAATGGAATCTTCATTTCGGGGTTGTTGTCGAGCGAGTACCGTAGGAATTTACTCAATTGCACTGTAATCCTTTGCGCGCGATCTGTTTGTTGGCTCTGTACCAAGGAATTAATAGCGTTTAATGTATTAAATAGAAAATGCGGATTCAATTGGTAACGCAGCATTTTCAATTGTGCGTCTTTGGCTTCTGTTTCTGCGACTAATCGTTTGACTTTCTCTTCGCTTACCGAAGCCTCCGCATCTAGCTTCATTGAGTGTTCGGTCTGTAATAATAGATAGTATCGAATACCGTGATAAAGCGCCGTCCAGCACAGGAAAACAAAAATAGCACCAAAATACCAACCCCCAAAATCCGTCCAAATATCCTCTTCCTCGGTCAACCAGATAAATAGAATCATTCGGCTTACATTCCACAAGCCCGAAGCTATGGCCACGGCCACTAGGCTAATTGGTATTCTCAATTTCTGAGATGAGTTCCAAATACTACTGAATATGATGTGTAGAGGATACGACAATACTATTCCCAATATTCCTTGGAGGGCCGTGTGACTGAGGTGCCGCCAGCCGATCTGGCCGTACCAGACCGTTAAGGTCAAGAACGTAATCACACACAGGCCAGCCCAGAATACTAACTGTAAGGGCCAAAAATGATTGAAACTGCGCGATAGATTAGTGTTGTTCAGATTTTCATTCACAGTAATTGCCAAGTAGTCGAGTGCCTATACTACAGCAGCCCATGTCTTGTGGTTAGCGCAAAAAGCCCAGTTGGTCGATTCTGGAGTCCGCCTTGTCGCATCGGCCAGAGGTGAGCCCGAGTTCCCGTTCGACCTTGATCTAGACCACTTGATCTCAAATCAGAAAATATGCTTAAGATTTGTCGCAACCCTAGACCAGTCTACCGCAAAGCTATTGCGGTTTTGGAAGTCGATGTGTAACTGTGTGCGGGATTTAATAATCGGGCGCCATTGCTGAATTAATTGGTCTCCGTGTTTAAACCCAATAAAAATAATATCAAATGTCGCTGAATCAATGTGCCCAGTTGAATCCGGTCAAGAGGAACTGCACTTTAGTGTTTCATCAGCGTAGAAATAGTAAACACCGTTAAAAAGGAGGCCCTTGAATGAGGCATTTAGTATCAAAGTATAGTTGGCTGGTAACGATTACCGCCATTTTTGCAATAGCAATGAGCACAGGCAACGCTTCAGCAGCGCCATCCGCCGAAAAAGCGCATAAAAAAGCCCTAAAGAAAGCCGGCTGGAAAAAAGTCTGGAGCGATGAATTCGATGATAGCGAAATCGATTTAGGCAACTGGTCGCATGAAGTGAATTGTCAGGGCGGCGGTAATAACGAACAACAATGTTATACCGACCGATCGGAAAATTCCTATGTACAGGACGGAGCTCTGCATATTGTTGCAAAAGAAGAGGTCTTTAGTGGCCCAGCTCTAACAGATGATGACCCCAATTATAATCCTAATGATACTTCGGTGACTCTGCCATTCACCTCTGCACGATTACGCACCAAAGGGAAGGTTGATTTTAAATATGGGCGAGCTGAAATTCGCGCCAAAGTCGCAGACGGGCAGGGCATGTGGCCTGCTATCTGGATGTTGCCAACCGATTACGTTTACGGCGGTTGGCCATCAAGTGGCGAAATAGATATTTTCGAATCTTTTAATCCCAGTCCAGCCAATACAGAAGTAGCAGGCACCTTGCATTACGGCTTGAAATGGCCACAGTGGAAACTTACCGGCGCGGCTTATGAGTTGAATGAGAGCCCCGCTCAGGACTTTCATGTCTATGCCATTGAGTGGGAAGAGGACGAAATTCGCTGGTATGTAGACGGCGAGCATTACCAAACCCAGAGATCAGATGGCTGGTATAACTATATCTGGCAGGGCCAGCAAATCGGTTTCGGTGTGGCGAACCCGCGTGCACCTTTCGATGAAAACTTTCACCTAATACTAAATATGGCTGTGGGCGGTGACCCTGTGGGCGCGCCAGAAACCAATTGGCTGGAAGATCGGGAAATGTTGGTAGATTATGTGCGCCTCTATGAGTGCAAATATGACAGCAAAGGCGGCAAAGGCAGCAAAGGCAGCAAAGGCAGCAAAGGCTGTGCAATCGTTGACGATTCGGTGCAACTCAATGCAGACGTCGGCGCTCCGGGTGTGAATGACTTTCTAATCTTTGCAGACGGTGTTGAAACGCTTGACCTCGGAACGGTCACCAATACCGTTGTACCTGGTCACTGGGATAATGACACAGGCCTAGTTTCACAAGTTGTAAGCGATGTCTGGAACGTGAACTTCGGTGGTGCTGGCAGTGTTTTCTTGACTGCTGAGGATAAGTCGGATGTAGAAGAATTCGATACCGGCGTTAATTTAGCGGGTAATTTTGGTTGGGCTAATAATGGTGAAATTGAGTTTGATATGCTGGTTGTTTCGGCGGAGCCAGACAGCCAATTTACGGTCAAGCTTGATAGCGGTTGGCCTAACCTAGGCGAAAAAATAATTGATACGCCTCCGGTTGGAGAATGGCAGCACGTGGCAGTGAGCGTGCCTGAACTATTAGCTAACCCCAATCCTAATGGCGGTGGGGTTAACCTGACTGATGTACTTAACCTGTTTGTACTAGAGTATTCTGGCAGTGGTGCTAGCGTGCAGTTGGATAATATTCGCCTGCAGTGTGCAGTGAATACTCAGCCGGAACCATGGCAGCTGGGCCAGCTCTGTTCAATCGATCCTAAATTGGCTACGGTCATACCAGATGGTGAAACGCTGGATATTTATATCGACTCCGTCACAGATTGGGATGTCTATGACTGTTGCGGTGGTTCATCCATCGCTGAGGTTGATCTAGGCGGCAACAATGTGCTGGAATTTACTTATGATGCTGATCCTGCCACTAACACGGTAACTTTCTTTCAGCCGCCTGCTTCGGTAGATCTTTCAAGTTTTGCTGGCGGCACTATTGAATTCGATATGTTCGTTGTCTCTCAACCTACCAATCCTGCAGCTCCTAATCCATGGCTGATCAAAGTAGACTGTGATTCTGGTTGTTCAACAGGTGACCGTCCAATTACTGACAGCATTGAAGGCGTGCTACCAGCAACCGGTGTTTGGCAACATTACACTTTTGACCTAGATACACTGGTCAGTCAGGGCCTGAACCTAAATACCACATCTGCGTTGGTGATCTTTCCGGCCTGGGGTAACCAAGATAATGCCGTTTACCAATTGGACAACGTTAAGGTCAACAAAGGAACTGGTGGCAGCAGTGATGCCACTCTTCCGGTCGATTTTGAAGACAGTAATGTAGCTTATAATTTTTCAGATTTTGAAGGCGGTGTGGCATCGGTGGTTGGCAATCCGGATATGTCGGGCATAAATTTGAGTTCAACAGTCGGTCAAATGCTGAAGTTTCCAGGCCAGGTTTATGGCGGTAGCACGCTAGCGCTGGATGGGAATATCGATTTCTCAGGCAACAGTGTCTTTACCATGAATGTCTGGGCATCACGAGCGGTCCCGGTTCTATTAAAGCTTGAGGGTTTGAATCAGGAAGTGACAGCAAACCACACCGGTTCAGGAACTTGGGAAGAACTCACTTTTGACTTCACAGGCCTTACGGGTGCTGGTGCTACCGCTATCACTTTGATCTATGATCTAGGCGTGGCGGGTGATGCAGGCAACAATCCTGCTGACTGGACGTTCTACTTTGATGACATCGCGCTTGGTGGTGGTGGCGGCACTTGTGGCACTGGTACTGGTACTGGCGCTACGGGTGCTACCGGTGGTGCATTGTCATTGCGCGCTGGCTCTGGTCTTACTTTCACCGACTTTGGTGGTGGCTTCACAGCCATTGAGGTTGACCCTGCCGATGCTGGTAACACTGTAGCAAGTACAACCAAATCGTCAACGGCTGAGTTATGGTCGGGTGTTACCTTTAATGATGGGCTGATTACTTACCCCATGACCGTGGCAGAGAGCCAGATATCAGTAAGGGTTTACTCTCCTGATTCAGGCATACCAGTGCGTTTAAAGTTGGAAAATGCGAGCGACCCTACTCTTACAGTCGAGACTGAAGCAGTTACTACAGTGTGCGATAGCTGGGAAACATTGATCTTTGATTTTAATAACGTAGCGCCGGGCACAAATCCGTTTAATCCTGCGACTACGTTTGATAAATCATCCGTTTTCTTTAATTTTGGCACTACCGGTGCGGCTGCAGGCGAGAAAACGTACTTGTGGGATGCTATTGAGTTTGTCGGTGGAAACGGCGGCGGTGGTGGTGGAACTGAACCAACAATCGCTGCACCAACTCCAACTGATCCTGCGGCAAATGTTGTGTCCCTCTTCAGCGATGCTTATACAAGCATCGGTGGGATTGATTACAACCCAAACTGGGGTCAGGCAACGTTTGTAACGGAGGAGTCAATTGCTGGCAACAATACTTTGAAATATTCTGGATTGAATTATCAGGGAACTGATTTCTCAGCTAATCCACAAGATGTTTCAACAATGGACAGTCTGCACCTTGATTTTTGGACAGCGGATTCGACGGCTTTAAATGTCTATCTGATCAGTCCAGGACCAGCCGAAACAGCTTTTGCTTTGCCGGTCACGGCGGGAACTTGGGTCAGTGTAGATATTCCACTGTCGTCTTTCAGTGGTGTTGATCTAAGCGATGTTATTCAGTTGAAGTTTGATGGCAATGGATCGGTTTTTCTAGATAATATCTACTTCTCGAGTAATGGCGGTGGCGGTGGAACTATGGGCGAGCTAGCCACTAACGGAGATTTTGAGACTGGCGACAAGACAGGCTGGACTGAATTCACCACTGGGTTTGGCGGAGGAAGTTTTACAGTAGAAGCTGGAATCGAAGGTTTTTCTGGAAAATTGACTGCTGCTAGAAATGAGTCGCCGGTGATCAAACAAGCCAATATCGGTACCGGATCTGTTTCAACAAATATGGCAGTAACCATCTCATTCGATTTGTCTGGTAGTTTACAAGGTGCCGGTGGAGTGGTCTTCGCCGAATTCTTTTCAGAATTAAGCAGTGAAGGAGTTTCTAAAGCCGAAATATTGGGTGGAGGCCCTCTTTTTCCGGCGACAAGCCCTGTGAACTATTGCTTTGAAACGACGACCGGCTCTGATGTGTCTGGTGGAATAACACTTCAGTTGAAAGCCGCTTGTGGCGATGTCGATGGCTGCGCAGCTGAAGCGTATTTTGACAATGCTTCGGTAAAGCTTGGTAGTGCATGTGGTCTATAACAATGTCGGATAAAGGGATTGAATATTTGATTTGACCGTAATCTGTGCTCTGGTTAAATTAGAATTAATTACAGACATAAAATGCCCTTACTGTTAGTAGGGGCTTTTTTATGTCTATAAAGGAAAAAGAGAAGATTATAGGGAATTAACTTTTGATTTGTATTGCGTTGGCGTCATGCCGACAAGTTTCTTGAAAAAGGAATTGAAAGTAGCCTTGCTATTGAAACCGGATTCACCTGAAATATCGATCATGGTGAGGTGAGATTTAGATTCATCCTCAAGCATGAGTTTGGCTTCGTCAATACGGTAAGTGTTTATAAATTCGTAGAAGTTTGTGTTGAAATTGTGCTTTATTGCTACTGAAAGTGCTCGCGGATGCATGGCGAGTTGTTTTGCGAGCTCTTCTAGATTCAAGTAATGGGATAAATATGGTTTTTTGTCCTGCATGTGTTGCGTGAGCTTTTGTGTGAGTACCGGGTCAGGCCGATGGTCATCAGGTTGGTCTCCCAATTTCCGCTTGGAAATTTTCCCTGCAAGGATTGAGGACCGGGTTAAGCTGAAGAAAATTAATGCACTGACGATGGCAAACATCAAGTAGTTACCCGCCAGCCCCATGGCGTTGAAGGTGTTTGTTCCAAGATCTGGAGCAATGAAAGCAGTAGCAACAACGAGTAGTGTCCAGCCTCGCAACATCATGAATGCGACAACCAGAGTCGCTAGCCAAGCAAATTCAATTTTCTCGATATTGGAATATCGGTGATGAATCTCATCCTGAGCATGTTTTATTTCTCTTAAGCACAGAACGCCGAAAACGATAAATATCGTTTCTCTTACCGCTTCAATAGAGTGGGGAAGCGAGGGAGCGATTAATTCATGATATTCGCTTATGTAGGAAATTTTTTCGGCTGTTTCCCAGCTGAAGAATGTGACAGAGTTATAGATTACGGAAAGAAGCGCAGGTAGTAGGTAAATGAAATCGAACCGTGTTAACTTGAATTCCTTATTTAACAGCGAGCGCGTATACCACAATAACAGCGGCCCCTCTAACCAGTAGGCTATTTCTAGAGCCAGGAAAAGATTGGGGGACCTATCAATGGCTATGAGTCGGAAAACTTCACCATAACTGATCAACAGATGTACTGGGATAAAGACTTGGGCAATAAAGAAGCCAATTATAAAGTAGTCGCTAAGATGTGGATCTCGTTTTGCAATCAACAATAGCAGAACAAATAGAAAGCTCTGAAATGCGGTGGCCAACAGCACTGTATCGTGAAAATTAAAGATGGCTTCAGACAAAAATATCACCGACTGCTCTTATTTATTGACGGCCAGTCTAACATTTATGCCATTTCACCCAAACCAACTGGTCTGTTAAAAAGTCCATTTCATCGAATCAATAGAAATTTAATAGAGAAAATCAGTATAAAACAGTACAAGTTTCGGAATTTTCCCTTACTTGGTCGCAGCATTTAACACAATTTAAATATATTACTGGCGCGAAACCAGAAAACGGGTTTCGTCAAAATTATGAGTTCTTTGAATTTTTCAAAGCAAACAGAATGCAAAACCAAGATAATCTATAAGGTGGAGAGAGTGCATGAGTAATTCGCAAATTCGGGGAAAGACCAAATTGGCACAGGCAGTGTCAATGGCGTTGACCCCAAAAAATAAATCACGTTCAGCGGTGCTAGGTATGATGCTTGGCAGTGCGGTAGCTGTTCCCTCAGTTGCTGTTGCGCAAACTGGGCAATCGGCAGATGTTCTTGAAGAAATTGTCGTTACTGGTATCCGTGGTAGTTTAAAACGCGCGGTTGACCAAAAACGCAATGCCAGCGGTGTCGTGGATGCTATTTCTGCCACTGACATTGGTGCCTTCCCGGATACTAATCTAGCGGAATCTTTACAACGCGTGACGGGTGTTTCAATTG
>CAJQNY010000222.1 GCA_905479805.1 uncultured Arenicella sp. | reverse complement strand
TCTTCTATATCCCATAACACGGGGCAAACCGCGATGCCAAAATGACGATGAGGGTTGTTTGAAACTAATTCTGACAACCATCGGTTATGCGCACGAGCACCGGCCCATTGCAACTCAGCCGTCACACCTTCGGTCGGCATTTGCAAGCCGGCACCAAAAGGTGCTGCATTCTGTTCGGTAATGCCGTCTGGGAAAATCACTTCGCCAGCAATCCCATCGCCGTCTAACACCTCTAAACGTTTCTCGTAATCCCAAGCACCCGCTAAATGGTCTTGAATTGGTGCTCGCCACTCATCGTTGATCTCCTTGAGCAAGAAAACCTTTTCGGCCATATCTGTCATTTCCACTTGGATAGGCAAGGCCATATCAAACATATCGCGGAATTGCGGGTCAATGTAGTCGCGATATTTCTCCGCTGGTAGGCCAGCGTGGCAATCTGATGAAATAATTATATGTCGTTCCATTACTAACCTCTATTTGACTGCGCGGAGCGGAGTGGTTGTGGTTTGGCCTTCGTCTTCTTCAGCATAGAATTGCTTGAACCATTTACGATACTTTGCGATTGGCCCATCTCCATCACAAAGAATAGGGTTGTCACGATAGATCTTATTTTCCCAGATCGGAATGTCGTGACCTACTTGGCGCACAATTTCTTCAATCAGAACGTCGGTGAACATATTGAACTGCTCGCTAATGTCGTTCGGCTTGGTAAATGCAAATCGTAATTTAATACGGTCGGCATCGATTGGCACCATGGTCGCCATCATCACCGTTTTAAAAGCACGCGCAAATACTTGCAGCGCCATTCCTGGGCCAAAATTCTGTGTGACTAAGTGCATATCTTCCATCTTAGTCATGTCGATATTACCGTCTTCATCAATCGCCGGGCTGCTGGTAACCATATCGGTGGAGCGATGAGCGCCGTCTAGGGTAACCGTTGCTTGAGGCATTTCATGGGTGCCATGTACGTAAACAAAGTGCGCTATATCAACCGCGTTCTCGCCAGACTCTTGCAAGCAAGTGTTGATTTCCCATTCATAGGTATCAAGCTCGCTCCAGCTGGGGTCTGAGAATTCAGCGACTTCCTGAATATCAAACGACGGCGCTTCTTTATTCGGGTGATACCATGCCCAGATCATCTGGTTGAGCTCTTGCATTGGGAAGGTGTGTAAACATGGGCCTTCGGTTGCGCGCTTCGGCATGTTTTTCGCGTACGGGATTTTCTGAACACCACCTGCTGTGTCTATCTCCCAGGCGTGGAACGGACAAGCTATCGCTTCACCCACAACTTTACCGCCATGACCTAAATGCGCACCCAGGTGCGGACAATATGGTTCCATTAATTGTGCTTGACCGCTTTCAGTGCGAAAAAGCACTAACTCTTGGCCAAAGATACTCACAGCCTGAACATCTTTGGGCTCCAAGTCTTTACTATACGCAACGGCGTACCAACCTAAAGGAATCGGTAAACCTGAAGATAGATCGTGTTCGTGTCCCATAATATTCTCCTCAGCCTAAGGTGGCTGGAATTGGGTTTGTTTTATTTAAAATTGATTGCATGCGAGTCTCGACTTTCTCGCGTGTTTGCTCATTCCATTCCACTACCCAAAAGCGATCATCACGAATGCCTTGCAATGCAGTCTGTGCGACTTCATCTGGGTGCGTAGTTTTTAATTCAGCGCCGTAGGACTCCATCAGCTCTCGCAAGTCCTCGGTAGTACGAATGCCGCTATCTGGTGCATCAGCGGCCTTAGCAAAGTGATCCGGCCTGACTCTATCTGAATCAAAAATACCAGTATCAACAATATGCGGCCCAGGAAACAAAGCATGTATCTTAACCTTGCTTTGGGCAATCGCCATTTGCTGGTAGAGTGCTTCAGTAACCGCTTGCACCGCGGCTTTGGTTGCAGAATATACTGGTTGGTCTGGGTAGACTAAAAATGCACCATTACCTGAACCTGTAATCATCATATGGGATTCTTGCTCATCGCTCGCGGCTTGTGCCATTAATTTAGGCATGAACGCGTTCACCGTATTGACCACGCCCCAAAAATTCACATCAAAGCACCACTTCCAATCATTATCAGAATAGCCCCAGAGTGGCCCAGCTTCACCAGCCGCAACGCCTGCGTTAGCAAAAACCAAATGGGCACCACCGAGCTCATCAAATGCTTTCGCAGCGAGATCATTTAGACTTTGCTGCTGAGTCACATCACACACGCTAGTGTGAACTTCTATGCCTTTGTCCTTAAGTGCTTGCTCGGTATTAGCCAATGCCGTTTTATCAACATCAGCTATTAGTACCTTCGCGCCTTCAGCACCAAGAGCGAAAGCGAGAGAGCGACCTACGCCGCTCGCGCCCCCAGTAATAACCGCTAACTTACCTGCAAAATCTTGCACTATCTACACCTCACCTTCTACTGCTGGAAAACGTGAACCGTGGATGGTTTCGGCATGTGGCCAATACGCTTCGGGATCTAGTGGGCCTTCTTTGGTAATACTGCGCTCAAGAAAATTAGGCGTCCACAAATACATGTCGGTGACTTCACGGATCGGCAAGCGCTGGGCGATTGGGTCGTGCGCACTTTCGCGTAAAATCAAATCACCCTTTAAGGTTTGACGAAACGCTGTCGAGTACTTCTGATAAACCCGTACCACATGCGGATCCATATCAAATTTACCAGGCTCCATAGTTGTTGCCCGAGACGCCTTTACCCACCACTCATTAATTTCAAATTCTTCACCAGGTCCATCGGTTTTTGCAACCGAGCCATTAAATTCAATGAAAGTATGCCCACGATGAATCACCTTGGCCGTCACATCGGCCATCATGCGGTGATAAACAATTTTAGCTTCGTACTTTGGCTGACCCCAATGCTCACGACTTACGTAAATCTCATCTTCTTGATCAATCGCGTAACCGAGTGCGTATTGCCCTTCCATACCGTTGTAATCCGCCGCCACCATCATGGTGCAACCAAGCTCAGGGCGATCATTAACCGGGTAATTGTAAATCGTCAGAAAAACTTTAGGGTCTTTGCCCACTGTTATACCTGGGGGCAGCTGGCGTGCTATCGCATCGGCATCGGTTCGATATTCAATTTTGATCATCGGCCAATTCATGATGTCGCCGGGATTGCCCTGAGGTGCCTTATGCACAGTGGTCATGCGCTACTCCTATTGATTTTATTTTCTGTCGATATTTTTCTATTTAGGCGGGATAGATTATTAGATAATGTTTCAAATGTCTACTGAAACAGAACAAAATATGATATTCTGTTCCGCAATGGATATCCAAGCAATATTGAAACCGGTGCATAGCGCGCAGACTGAATCGAAGATGAAGTCTCAGGCTAAGCAGAACCGACGAACTACGAATACTCGCAATACTATTCTTGATGCAGCGGTGAGCCTGTATCAATCACAAGGAATCGACTCAACATCAATCAGTGCTGTGATAGAAAAATCTGAAGTTGGCCGTACTACTTTTTATCGACACTTTAGCGATCGAGATGACGTCCTTAACCAGGCATTGATCCGAGATTTCGAAACGCTAATGGCCGACTTTAAAAGCGCGACTCGTCAATACGCGACCCTTGAAGAACAAATAGAAGAAGACATGATTTGGTTTCTAGATCAATTTGCACACCGATCAGCGCTCTCTTTATTGTTCTCAAATGTGCAGTGGCAACGCTATCAACAGGCAGCACAAACCCTAACTTCATTTCGGCAGGCGTCTATAGCCTGTGCCAGCCCAACCTTTCAAAGGGCTGCAGAAGAAGGCCGACTTCGTGAAGGAATTACTTTGGAAAAATACATCGATTGGGCCTCCTTTGTTGTCGTATCGATGCAGGTTGTCAAGCTGCCTGCGTCCGAGAACAGACTTCGCTCAAGAGAAATGCTAAGGAATTTTTTAGTACCGTCTTTAATCATGGTCGATTAAATTAGTGGGCTCGACATTCAAACTAGCCAGCATAGAGGTAAGATAAATGACTCTCTCAGTTCAAGAAATGTCGGACCGTTTTGAAATACTCGACCTTGTTAGCAACTATTGCGACATTATTGACCAAGGACGTTTTAGCGAATTAACAGATATTTTTTCGCAAGATGCATTTATTGATTACAGTGCCATGGGTGGCGCAAAGGGCAGCCTGAATGAGATCATCACGTTTCTTAAAAACGTCATGCCGATGTTCCTAAGTACGCAACATATGATATCTAACCAACAGATACGCATCGACGGCGATACTGCCACTGGTCGTATCATGTGCTTCAATCCAATGGAAATAAGTGGTAATCCCGTGTTCTTCCTCGGCCTCTGGTATATCGATGAATATAGACGAACTGATGAGGGCTGGCGCATCACTAAACGCGTTGAAGAAAAAGGCTATCAATACAATACTCCTGAAGGCATGGAACTACCTTAGAGTAAATACTCACGTTCTATTTCAATCAGTCACAAGCCCGCCATCAAACATCGGCATTCAATTACATGCGTTTATGCTGTACTCTTATACATGAGTTAACAAAAGGCAATCGGCACACTCGGTTCCCTCGATAAAGTTAACCAGTCGATTTAAAAAACTTGAGGAGAGCATGTCAGAAAACCATACAGCCAATCCAGGCAAACGTACCTTCGTTCTTTTACTTCTCACCTTAGTTTACGGTTTCAATTTTGTGGACCGTCAGATCGTTGGCATTCTGGCTCCGTATATTCAAGCTGATCTTGAATTAACAAATACGCAGTTGGGTTTGTTGATTGGCCTAGCGTTCGCCGCACTCTACACCATAATTGCTATCCCAATTGCTTGGCTGGCCGATCGCTACAACCGGGTAAACATTCTCTCAATCTCACTGGCCATCTGGAGTGGCTTTACCGCCCTCACCGGGATGGCTAACAACTTCACGCAAATCGCTTTAGCACGAGCGGGCGTTGGTATTGGCGAAGCAGGCGGCAGCCCCCCCTCGCATTCCATTATCTCTGATCTCTATGCAAAGGAAGAGCGCGCTGGTGCCTTGGGCATTTATTCTATGGGTATTCCCTTTGGCATTATGTTTGCCTACTTCGCGACCGCGATGCTTATGGGGCAGGATAATAATGAAGTTGATTGGCGGCGTATTTTTGTCATTCTAGGACTCGCCGGGATTGGTTTAGCCGTTATTTTAAGGCTTGTCTTGCGAGAGCCAAAGCGCGGAGCGATGGAATTATCCGACACCGAAAAAATTGAAAAAGCACCTTTCAAGGAATCCATCAAAACACTATTAACTATCCCGAGCTGGTGGTTTATGTGTCTCGGTATCGCTTTGGGCTCATTCGTTTCCTATTCCTTTAGCGCATTCCAAACTAAATATATCGCGGTATTTGATCCTAACTTTGACTTTAAAACCTTGGTCATCGTGCTTGGCGTCATTAATGGTATTTCTTATGCGGGCGGAACCTATCTAGGTGCCAAGTGCGCAGATCTCTGGGGCAAAAAAGATATTCGTGCTTACGGCTTTTTACCGGCCATCACTATTGCATGCGCTCTACCGTTTGCTATAGCAGGCTTCTGGGCATCGACAGTGTGGACTCATTTAATCTACACCACGTTTATGCTGCTGTTCTTAGGCGCTTACCTCGGTCCATGTTTTGCGATCGCACAAACTCTAGCACCTATTAATATGCGCGCCATGTCGACGGCGCTGTTTTTCTTCATCTTAAACATGATCGCGCTGGGTGGCGGGCCCACTTTTTCTGGTTGGCTCATTGATGCATTCAAAGAAACCTACCCTGACCTCGAGTCGATCCGTTATGCCATGACAGTAGTCTGCTTTGTCTTTGTGCTCTCAGTGGCAAGCTTCATTATGGTGTCAAAATATATCCGTCGTGATTGGGCTGCAGCAGAAGCACGCAATGAAAGCCTTGGCTCTGATTCATAGGAATAACTAGGTATTAGCCACAATAGAAGATGGATGTAGATTCTCCCGAATTCTTAGCAAACCCTTATCACTTTTACGAGGAGAACCGGCTCGCTTTTGGCCCAGCGTTTAAACGAGATAGCGTCAGCTGGACATTTACGGGCTATGATGAGCTATCAAAACTATTGGCACACCCGGCTGCTGGACGCGGCAACATTGGCCAAACGCCTCGACCACAAGGTGATTTGGCTAAGCTGGACTTAATAAAAACTGCCAATCCTGCTCTGCAGATACTCGAGCAGTGGATGCTCTTTAAAAATCCGCCTGAGCACACCCATGCTCGTGGCCGCGTGGCTGATGTATTCACCATTAAGATGGTTGAGCAATTAGAAGGTTTAATGCGTCAGTCAATCCGTCAGCTTATTGCTAACATCAAGTCTGACAATAGCTCCAACACTTTCGATCTTGTCAAAGACTTAGCATTCCCGTATCCCACGGAGGTCATCTGTCATATGATCGGCATTCCGGCTCCTGATCGACTTCAGTTCGAACAGTGGACACGAGATCTTTCCATTTCCGTACAAGCTGATTTTCATCACATCGATGATGCGTCTAGGGAGATGCTAAATTCGACAGCTCTACAAATCACTTCTTATTTTGAAAAACTGATCTCTCATAAAATCAATGAACCTAAAGATGACCTTATGAGTCGTTTCATTGAAGAACATGCGAACAGTTTGTCGCACCATGAATTGCTATCAAACTGCGTGTTTTTACTTTTTGCAGGGCAAGAGACCACTGCTTCTCTCATTGGCAACGCCATGAATGCGCTTTTGTCTAACCCTGATCAACTTGAAGCATTGCGCAAAGATCACGGGTTAATCAGCAATGCGGTTGATGAGTGTTTACGCTTCGACCCTTCAATTCAAATGATTGGCCGCCTCGCTTTAGAAGACTTTGTAGTAAACGATTTAAGCATTACTAAAGGCGACCATGTGTTTGCGTTCATCGGAGCAGCAGGTCGGGATCCAGCCGCCAATGACAATCCGAATACATTTGATGTGAACCGAACAAGAATTAAACACCTAGCCTTCGCTAGAGGTGTTCATCACTGTTTGGGCTCTAGTTTAGCCAAACTCGAGATTCGGGTATTCCTTGAAGAAATATTGGATGCGTTCGATGATTTAGAGTTTATCGGCCAGCCTAAGCGGCGTGAGACTTGGTTAATGCGCGGACTGGAATCTCTTCCCGTCAGATATAGAGACGCGCAATCGAAACAAGTAGATGACAGTATCAGGACCATCGCGCTGCCCTCTGAACGCTACCCGTTCATCATAAAAGACCTTCCTCGCTTTACCCAAAAGGGCTACCTATTCGAAAACGTTTATCAGAAAATTACTGACGAGCAAAGGCATGCCTGTGTGAACTTTTGGATAGACAATGGTGCAATTTCAAATCGGGATGCGGCGTGGAATAGAAGCAAAGAGATTTGTTATATGATTTACCATAGTGAAAGCGGCCAGCTAATTGGGGTTAACACACTTTACACAG
>CAJQNY010000221.1 GCA_905479805.1 uncultured Arenicella sp. | reverse complement strand
TCTGCTCCGCATAGGGTTCACGCAATACATCCAATAATTCATTGACCATGGAATAGTCACCCTTCTCAGCTAAGTCAATCGCTTGTTGAGCCAAATAGTTACGAAACACATATTTCGGATTCACTTGATTCATCGCCTTTTGTCGCTCAGAAAAGCCTCTCTCATCTTTCTCTGTTCGAGAATAGTAGCTATCTAACCAACCACCCAACTGTTTTATGTATTCACTAGCATGGTTATCAGGCTCATAAAACGCTTCACGCAAATCATCGTAAGAGGCTCGCTCTACGTTAGATAATAGACGATAGAAAATAGTCATATCAGTTTCAGTTGCGACTAAGACTTGCTCCAGTTCACTAAACAATCCTTCGTCGCCTTCTTCGAAATGATTTAAGCCCAATTTCTGCGCCATCATCTCCCGCCATTGCTGCATATAATCATCCTGAAACTGTGCCAGAGCTGATTCCAAAGGCTTAGCATCTTCTATTAATGGATACAGACTATTCGCCAGCTGGTATAAATTCCAAAGCGCTATGTTGGGTTGCTGGCTATACCGATACCGCTTTTGCTGACTGTCAGTGGTATTTGGCGTCCATTCAGGATCATAGCCGTCTAGCCAACCGTAAGGGCCGTAATCGATCGTCAAACCTAGAATCGACAAGTTATCAGTGTTCATCACGCCGTGTACAAAGCCGACTCTCATCCAATGCACTATCATTTCAATAGTGAGAGAGCATACTTCTGTAAACCAAGCGGCATAGATTTCTTTACTTTCAGCTGGGTGTTTTTCCAATAAGTGCGGAAAGTGGTGACGGATAGTGAAATCGGCCAATTGAGCTAATTGCGCATATTCCTTTCGGGCGCTAAATATCTGAAAACTACCAAACCGTAAAAAGCTCGGCGCTACTCGACAGACCACGGTACCCGGTTCATAGTCAGGATGCCCGTCATAGAGCATGTCACGCATCACTTGCTCACCCGTATTAATCAAACTTAGTGCGCGAGTGGTGGGAACGCCTAAATGGTGCATTGCCTCACTGCATAAGAATTCGCGAACTGAGGAGCGCAGCACGGCAAGGCCGTCGGCGGTGCGTGAATAAGGGGTTTCTCCTGCGCCTTTTAGTTGCAGTGCCCAATATTCGCCGTCGTTATTAACCGTCTCGCCTAAGTTGATCGCCCGCCCATCGCCGAGCTGACCCGCCCAATTACCGAATTGGTGTCCGCCATAGCACATCGCGTAGCCCTGCATTCCGGGCAACAACGAATTCCCAGCGAACGTTTGAAGGAATTCGTCGCTCTGACAATCTTCGACGCTTAAATCACATAGCTTGGCAACTTCATGTGCATAAGCAACCAGTTTAGGATTGCTTACTGGAGTCGGATCAACAAAAGAATAACAGGCTTCATGCACCTGACGTCGCGCACTACCGGTCACCGTGTCCGCGGGTAATTCGTTCACAAAACGATTGTCAAAATTAAGTGCTTTCATGAGGTTTTTAGTTTTAGCTAATATTGGTTTGATCACTAACTTCAATGCGACTGCTCAGAAAGTAGATAAGGGCAATAACAGGCAAACCCAATGCGCTGGCAAACAGAAAAAAGTAGGTGTAGCCAATCATATCGACAATCGTTCCAGACAACCCGCCAATCAATTTAGGTATTAAAGTCATCAATGAACTAAATATTGCATACTGTGTCGCCGTGAACGACACGTTTGTAAGGCTCGACATCCAGGCAATGAATGCCACCATGGAGAGGCCCTGTGTTAGATTGTCGACCACAATAACGGCAATCAGATAAGCAGTGTTTGCTTCTACATTGGCCAACCACAGAAATGAAAGGTTGGCGAGCACGACCAAAATAGCTGCAATCATCAAGGTTCGCATCACGCCGAATCGAATAGCCATCATCCCGCCGAGAAAGCTCCCGGAAATGGTAACAGCAACTCCAAACCCTTTTGATATGGTTGCGATTTGGTATTTGCTATACCCCATGTCCTGATAAAAAACATTGGTAATCACTCCCAATACAATATCGGATATTCGATAACAACCGACCAACAACAGTATCCATAAAGCCAGCTTTCCATAACGTTTAAAGAAGTCCTGAATGGGTGCTTGATAACCTTCATAGACCATTTGCGAATTCACAAACCCCACCCGATTACAGAATCGAGCTATGGCATACCCTGAAAACAAGGCAACTACAAGCCTCAAGCTGCCATACACAAAGGAAAATAATTTTTGCGTAAAACCTTCGAACACCACGGGTGTATTTGGGGTAACCGAATAAACGGCAATTATCATAACGATAGAAATCACAAACACCGCGAAGAAGCCAAGATAATCAGACGTCTGGTACTCATGTGCATCTTCCTGATGGTCAGGCTCTGAAATCAGTAAGGTAGTCACAACCCCCACGAGCATCACTAAAGCCATACAGTAATAACTGTTCTGCCAAGCACTCAAACTATAATTTTCAGCCGTACTGCCTAAGTATTGAGCTAGCAATAACGCAACAGATCCCGCGACAATCATGCCTGTTCGATAACCTGCAATATAAGTTGAAGCCAGCATTGCTTGAAGCTTTGGGTCAGCGACTTCAATGCGGTATGCATCAATAACAATATCTTGCGTCGCCGAAGAAAAACCAAGCAGCACTGCTCCCCACGCCATCATCGTCAGGCCTTGTTGTGGATCCGTAGAACCCATCATTACAATAGAGGCCATCACCGCTAGTTGTGCGACCAGCATCCAAGCTCTGCGCCGGCCCAACAGCCGGGTTAACCAAGGTAGCGGCAATCTATCAACTAATGGCGCCCAGATGAATTTGAACGAATACCCTAGAACAGCCCAACTAAAATACGTGACCGTGGAGCGTTCCATGCCCGCTTCTCGCAACCAAAGCGAAAGACTGCCGAAAATGAGGTAGATCGGTATACCCGCTGAAAAACCCAAAAACAGCATGATCCAAACGGGCTTTTGCCGCCACCAGCGTAAAGCCTCGTCAGGTG
>CAJQNY010000220.1 GCA_905479805.1 uncultured Arenicella sp. | reverse complement strand
TGGTGCGTTATGGTTTGATCCCAGAGTTTATCGGACGATTACCTATCATTGCTACGTTGTGCGAATTGGATCAAGACGCCTTAATGAAAATTCTGACTGAACCTAAGAATGCTTTGGTTAAACAATACCAACGACTAATGAAGCTCGACGGTGTTGATTTAGAAATTCGCGAAGATGCCTTGTTAGCGGTAGCTGAGAAAGCGATGAAGCGTAAAACTGGCGCGCGGGGACTCCGCTCAATTTTGGAAAATGCATTACTTGAAACTATGTACGAACTTCCATCGAAGGAAGGCGTAAAGAAAGTTTCTGTGGATGCGAGCACAATTAATGAAGGCGCTCGTCCGCTCTACATATATGAAGAAAACGAGAAAAGCGCTTAAGCCTTAATTCCAACGCATGTCTAGGATTCGGACGATTATTCCGTTTCCTAGTTATGCTTTTCCAATTCCACTTGAATAGTCGCTAAACACCTCTATATTCAAGCAACAAACGGGTGATAGAAGTGCAACTTCTATCTTTTTCATCCTCCCACATTAATTGATGTCAAGCTGGCAGTTTTTCTGTCAGTAAATCAGCCCAAGTCTTTAGAGACCCAAACTTATGTCAGAAGAAAAAACAGTTATCGATTACTCAACGCCTTTTCCTGTGCTTCCACTTAGGGATGTTGTGGTCTTTCCGCATATGGTTATTCCACTATTTGTTGGGCGCGAAAAATCAATTGCAGCGCTTGAGCAAGCTATGGAAAATGGCAAGTATATCGCACTCGTTGCTCAGCACGATGCCGCGTTAGAAGAGCCTACTGTTAGTGATGTTTATGACGTCGGTGTGTTGGCAAGCATATTGCAGTTGTTGAAGCTGCCAGATGGAACGGTCAAGGTATTAGTAGAAGGCAAGTCTCGAATTCAGTTTCAGAAAGTGTATGAGGAGCAGCATTTTTCAGCTTTAGTGACTGAATTAGATTCAGTGGCTGTTTTAGAAGAAGAGAGCGAAGTGTCTATCAAGACGCTTATGTCCGAGTTCGAAAGCTATAGCAAAATAAATACAAAGGTAGCGCCAGAGGCGATGGGCCAGCTCAAAGCGATCGATGATGTTGAGCGCTTAGTCGACACCATTGCCGGCTTCCTAGAATTGAAGCTTGATGATAAACAGTACCTACTGGAAACGGCAGATGTTAACGACCGCCTTGATAGCGTATTGTCATTTATGGAGTCTGAACTTGATATGCACCGCGTTGAGAAAAAAATTCGTGGTCGAGTTAAGAAGCAAATGGAGAAAAGTCAGCGCGAGTATTATTTGAATGAGCAGATGAAGGCGATTCAAACAGAACTGGGTGAATCTGAAGAAGGGCAAAGCGAGCTCGATGAGCTGCAAGCTAAGATAGACGAAGCGGGAATGCCCAAAGATGCCGGTGAGAAAGTAGCGGCAGAAGTTAAAAAACTCAAGATGATGTCGCCAATGTCTGCCGAAGCAGCGGTGGTTAGAAACTACATTGATTGGGTAGTACAAGTTCCTTGGAAGAAGCGAACCCGAGTACGCAGCGATATTCCTGCAGCCCAGGAAATTCTTGACGAAGATCACTTCGGTTTGGATAAAGTTAAAGAAAGAATACTGGAATATCTTGCAGTACAACAACGGCTGAAGAAAATTAAAGGGCCTATTTTGTGTTTGGTTGGCCCTCCAGGAGTCGGTAAAACATCACTGGGTAAATCGATAGCGCGTGCTACTAACCGAAAATTTATACGTATGTCACTCGGCGGAGTTCGTGATGAAGCAGAAATTAGAGGGCATCGACGAACTTACATTGGCTCTATGCCCGGTAAGATCGTGCAAAACATGTCGAAGGTAAAAACCAAGAACCCACTATTCTTGCTAGATGAAATAGATAAGATGGCCGCTGATTTTCGCGGTGATCCAGCATCGGCAATGTTGGAAGTATTGGATCCTGAGCAAAACAATACGTTTGCAGATCATTACCTAGAAGTAGACTACGACCTTTCAGAGGTTATGTTTGTTGCGACAGCCAATAGCTTGGATATACCTGGTCCTTTGCTTGATCGAATGGAAGTTATTCGGTTAGAGGGCTACACAGAGGACGAAAAACTAAATATTGCGCTACGTTACTTAATTGAGAAGCAGAAAAAGAATAACGGATTACGCGAGACTGAGATAGAGATTAACGGTTCGGCGATTCTGGATATCATTCGTTACTATACGCGTGAAGCTGGGGTACGTGGTTTAGAGCGGGAAATAGCGAAAATCTGTCGTAAGGTGACCAAGGAACTTGTTACCAATGGCAAGATTGAACAGGTTGTCGTGACCAACGACAACGTAGGCGACTATCTAGGTGTTCGTAAGTTTAGCTTTGGCCTCGCAGAGGAAGAAAATCGCATTGGTCAAGTAACAGGCCTGGCGTGGACCTCTGTTGGTGGAGAGCTGTTGACAATAGAGTCGGTAGCGATACCCGGCAAAGGCAAACAAACTTATACCGGAAAGTTAGGCGATGTCATGCAGGAATCCATTCAAGCCGCAATCACGGTCGTAAGGTCTAGGGCGGAGTCGCTGGGGATCAATGAGAAGTATTTTGAGCAACATGATTTTCACGTTCATGTTCCAGAAGGTGCGACCCCCAAAGATGGGCCCAGTGCGGGAATCGGTATGTGCACAGCGATCATTTCAGCAGCAACAAATATACCGGTGCGATCTGATGTGGCAATGACAGGTGAAATAACCCTGAGAGGGGAAGTTCTACCTATCGGCGGACTAAAAGAAAAATTACTCGCTGCTCACCGTGGAGCTATTAAAACAGTCATAATTCCACATGAGAATGAAAAAGATTTGGTAGAAATATCGGATGAAATTAAACAAGATTTAATAATTAAACCCGTTCGATGGATTGATGAAGTGCTAGAAATAGCACTTGCGGAACTTCCGGTGCCTTTGGATAAAAAAGATTCACAAAAAGATGCTGTCTCGACAAAAAAGAAAAAGACTCCACCTGAAACATTGTCGACGCACTAACATCCTATATAAATCAATATGATTGCGGATACTATTAATCTACAGGGTCAAGGATTGGTGGCCGGATTTTCGCTTGAAACCCTTGTGTTTGCTGGGTTTACATAAAAAAAATCATTAAGTCAATATTGTAATTTCTTTTTAAAAAGCACATCATACCGAGCGTGGAAAGGGTTGCATCAAGAAGAAGATATTTTTGATGACTTCATCGACAAGGTACGCGGTAGGTGTGTGTCACGGATCTTGGAAATACCCCTAAACAGATATTGAAAATCTTAAATTTAATAATACTTTTGGAGATGGAAGAACACTCCAAGCTATTAAATTAAGCCCTTTAAAACCAAAACAAACGAGGATTAAAACGTGAATAAATCAGAATTAGTGGATCTAATCGCAGCACGAGCTGACATTTCTAAATCATCAGCTGGTGATGCATTGGAAGCAGTACTTGACGGTATCACTGGATCACTTGCAAGTGGTGATAACGTAACACTAGTAGGCTTTGGAACTTTTTCTATGAGCCGTCGTGCAGCACGTGATGGACGTAACCCACGAACGGGTGAAACCATCAAAATTAAGGCGTCAAATTTAGCTAAATTTAAAGCTGGTAAAGCCCTTAAAGATGCATTAAACTAGCGCCGCTTCGGGTCAGAGGCTTTGGTAAAAAGTCTCTGATTCGAACTCTAGTCAGTTAATAAATTGTACTAGAATACCGAATACGGGTGCTTAGCTCAGTTGGTAGAGCATCGCCCTTACAAGGCGAGGGTCAGAGGTTCAAATCCTCTAGCACCCACCATTTTTAGGTGGTTTGTTTAAGATTATTTTCTAGTTGGCATCATTGTTAACTTAGGTGTTTAAGAAAATCTTAGAGTAAATTGCTTGTTTGAATATGCTTTAATTTGTTTATTCAACGAAAAGTTTTGAAATAGTGGAGCGGTAGTTCAGTTGGTTAGAATACCGGCCTGTCACGCCGGGGGTCGCGGGTTCGAGTCCCGTCCGCTCCGCCATTTCAACTAAATAAAAAGACCAGCTTTTGCTGGTCTTTTTTTGTTTATAACTCTTGTAAAAAGCTAAAGATGTAAAAAGCTAATAAAAAGGAACCTATTAATAAACTCGGCTAGGTCCCTGCTATTCTCTAACAAATTCTGTTGAAGTTATTCAGCACCATCGGAGTCGTCCTCGAGAATAATGACTTCAGCTATGTCTAAATCACGCAAAGGCTGTTCAATAATCGACTTGTCCCCAACCACCAACCAAATCATTTTCCCGGGCGACACATAATCCTTTGCAGCTTGATTGATCTGCTCCAAATCGATGTTACGAAGTCCGCTAACATAATTGTCCCAATAGTCCTCACTTAGGTCATATTTAACCATTTGTGCGATATCAGACTCCACAGCGGACGCTGTTTCCCAGCGCCCTGGCAAGGTCAGCGTGCGCTTGTCTAGAGCTCTTGCTAACTCGGAAGCTGTCGCTGGTTTTGTGTCGATTATGCTGTTTAGCTCTTTTAGTATTTCCGCAATGGATTCTGCTGTTTTGTCGCTCTGGACCGGTGCCCTTACGATAAAAGGTCTTTCGGACTGAGTTCCCTGAATGGCACTTCGAGCCCCATAGGACCAACCCTTGTCTTCACGCAGGTTCATATTGATGCGTGCATTGAAGCTTGCCCCTAATACTTCATTCATCAACTGTAAAGGTAACTCCTGTTCAAAGCCGTATTCTGGCACCATTTTTGCTGCAATTATGGCGGATTGCGCCGAATCAGGACGGTCGACCAAATAGATGACTGAATCTGCTATTTGTTTGGCCGGCCCAATTTTCTTGGTTGGGACTTGGCCATTTGGCATTAGTGAAAAAGCTTCTTCCAGTAATGGCTTTAACTCCATCATCGTGACATCTCCAGTCACGATCAAAGTTGCGTTGTTCGCTTTAAACCAAGCGTTATGATAATTGCTTAGATCATCTGTCGTTATTGAGGCCACGCTGATTACATCGCCAGCACCAGACCACGGGGTAGAGTATGCGTGACCATCCTCATACAAGAGCGACGGTAGGAGTCGATAAGCTAGACCAAAAGGTGACGACTTCTCCTGTTCTATTGAGGCAATTTGCTGACCTTTTAAACGTTCTAGTTCATCGTTAGGAAAGGTGGGGCGTAAAATAATGTCTGCATAAATATCCAACGATCTCTTCAAGTTTTCTTTTAAAGTATTTAGTCGAACAACAGAACTATCTAGACC
>CAJQNY010000219.1 GCA_905479805.1 uncultured Arenicella sp. | reverse complement strand
TAAGAAAAATTGTTTTTGTTCATCACTACCAAACTTCATCAAAGCTGGTCCGACGGTATTGATGGTGACCAATGGGAAAGGCGTATGTGCTGACCAAGCCTCTTCAAACAAAATAAGCTGTTCAATCGCCGTATAGTTTTTTCCGCCATGCTCTTCAGGCCAACCTAAAGTGAGGATGCCATCTTTTCCCAATTGCCGAATTACTCGCCGAAATGTCTTGCCACCCTCTTTCCCTATGACTTCTTTTACCACATCAGGCGTCATTAAATCACGAAAATACTCGCGCAACTCTAAGCGAAGTTCATTTTGTTCAGCAGTATATTTTGTTTGCATTTTCTGATTCTCGTGAATTGGGAAAAAAGCCAGTAAAATCAAGGCTAATTGCTATTTTGCAATATTAATGCATAATAGCCCTGAAGTATATGCGAAATTGTTTTTTTACCACGCAAGTCCTATTCAAAACCGGTGCCGAAATCCAAACTAACGAAGATGAGCGAGAGTCATAAAGAGCTAGATCTATTGCGCCAAAAGTTTGTCGGTCAGCGCGTCGGGCCGTATTACGCGTGGAATAAGGTGAGCCGCACGCAGGTGTGGCAATGGTGCGCCGCCATGGGCGAAACCAACCCCAATTATCTACAAAAAAGTGACGCGGTTGCTCCGCCTACGATGCTGCAATCTTGGACTTTCAGAGATGTGCATGGCAATTACGCGCCTGACTCTACCGACAAGAACACCTACGAAGTACTCGGCGAACTCGACAGCCTAGGCTATGTCGGTTCAGTGGCTGTTAGCTATGATCAAAGCTACCACCGCTATTTGAAAGAAGGCGATCACGTACACAGCTTTTCGACCATTAAAGACATCAGTGATTTAAAATCTACGGGGTTGGGTGAAGGGTGTTTTGTAACCGAGTTCGCAGAATATTTTGATCATGATGATCAGCTATGTGGCGATGCAACAATTACGTATTTAAAGTACAAGCCTCAACAAAGCTCTAAAACTAACCGCAGTGAGACAGCCCCGCTCAAAAAAGTAGGGCGCATTAGCCCTGTTGAGAACCATGACTCGAAACACTTCTGGCAGGGGCTGCGCGACGGCAAGCTACTAATTCAAGAATGCAGCGAATGCCAAACTAAACGCCACCCTCCGCAACCGATGTGCGAAACCTGTCAAAGCCTGGAATGGCAGACTATTGAGTCCAATTGCTTTGGCACAATATATAGCTATACGGCTATCCACTACCCGGAGATTCCACCGTTCGATTATCCAAACGTCATTGTCTTGGTTGATTTAGACGAAGGCGTACGTATTGCCGCGCAATTAGAAGGTACCCAACCCGAGAAAATAGAAATAGGCGATCGAGTACAAGCGCATATCAAGGAAGTACAAGATGGGCTAGCGCTGCCCATTTTCAAGGTGACTGCAAAATGAAACTATCCCAAGCCAGCATCGGACAAGACCTGCCGCAACTCGACATTGACATCACTGCTAGACTAATCGTATCTGGTGCGATCGCATCGCAAGATTTCGAAGATGTGCATCATGACAAAGCCGCAGCAAATGCAAAAGGTACGCCTGACATTTTCATGAACATCTTAACCACCAATGGCCTAGTGGGTCGGTATTTGTCTGATTGGGCAGGGCCAGATTCAATAATTAAGAGGATTAAGCTAAAACTAGGCGTGCCCAACTTTCCCGGCGACACAATGGTTCTTACGGGTACCGTAACGGCCATTGAAAACCAAACCGTTGAAATTTCCTTTAAAGGTAAAAATGGTCTAGGGAATCACGTTGTTGGCACCGCCTTTATTGAACCGAAAGTTGAACTTAACGATTAGTCTTACTCTATGACGAACATGAAAGACAAAATTGCTATCGTCGGAATTGGCGCTACTGAGTTTTCAAAGAACTCAGGTCGAAGTGAAATGCAATTGGCATGCGAAGCCGCACACTCAGCCGTCAAAGACTCTGGCCTACAGGGTGCTGACATAGACGGCATGGCGACATTCTCCATGGACAATAATTGGGAGATAGAGGTTCATCGACAAATTGGCGGCCAAGAACTTCGGTTTTTTTCACGTACAGAGTTTGGCGGCGGCGGAGCCATTGGTCCCTTCGCTCATGCCGTTAGCGCCATTCAAAGCGGACAATGCAATAACGTAATTGTCTACCGAGGCATGAACGAACGCTCTGGCTTACGGTTTGGCAGCGGCGAGATCATGAGTATGAACGCCCTAAATCCTGACATGATCCACTTCAGTCATTATTTTCCCACTGGCTTTATGACGCCGGCTAGCTGGATCGCTATGTGCGCCCGCCGGTATATGCATCAGTACGGAGCAACATCAGAGGACTTCGGCCGTATCACCGTTTCTTTACGAGATTTTGCCTCAACCAACCCGAATGCCTTTTTCTATCAAAAACCGCTCACCCTCGAAGAACATCAATCATCCAAAATGATTGCAGATCCGCTGCGGTTATTTGATTGCTGCCAAGAAAGCGATGGTGCAGTAGCCTTTGTTATAACCAGCCTAGAGCGCGCCAAAGACTTACCACAAACACCGGTCGAAATTGCAAGCGTAAGGCAATGCGCATTGCCAAGTTCGCGACAAGTAACGCCCTTCTACCACCAGGACATAGCACAATTTCCAGAGTTCGATGCGATGGCTGATGATCTCTATGGCGTTGCTGGCGTCCAAGCAGAAGATATCGACTTCGCCTGCCTTTACGATCATTTCAGCCCATCGATTCTCCCTCAGCTTGAAGCATTCAAGTTTTGTGCCCGCGGAGAAGCCAAAGATTTAGTGGCTTCGGGACATATTTCACGCGGCGGAAAAATGCCGGTTAATACCAATGGAGGCCAGATCGGAGAGGCCTATATTCATGGATTGAACGGCATCTTGGAAGTCGTTAGACAGATGCGCGGCGAGTCGCCCAACCAAATCGACAATACTGAGCACGCCTTAGTCACGGCAGGGGCTGGAGTACCAACAGGCGCGGCGATCCTCAGAAAGCACTGATTTCAACCAAAACGCAATAATTAGGGGGTTAAATCTGCTATTTTTGCTGCTTTTGACCGTAAAGACAGCGTAAATTCGTATATAATTTACATAATTATTACGAATTCATATTTTAAGGTGCTTCTAGATCAGACTGGTGGAACGAATTCATAAGCTTCGTATTCCCACTCTGATATTTTGACTTCAAATTATTACGCTGTGAACCCTTCACCACATATACGCAAAGAGTATCGTTGTTGATGAGCATAAAACATCGACACTACGCTCTTGCGATCCTGACTCTGACCTACGTTTTCAATTTCGTAGACCGTCAGCTATTGGCGATCTTGGTAGAACCGATTAAAGCCGAATTCAATGCAAGTGATACTGAGATGGGCCTCCTATACGGATTAGCGTTCGCGTTATTTTATGCCACGCTTGCAATACCTGTTGCTAGATTAGCTGACCAGAAAAATCGACGAAATATTGTCGCTATTGCGGCAACGATGTGGAGCTTATTCACAATGCTATGTGGTTTTGCAGCTAGTTATATGCAACTGTTCTTGTTGCGAACCGGCGTGGCTGTTGGCGAAGCAGGTGGTGTTCCGCCCTCGCAATCGATGATCACGGATTTTTACCCACCAGAGCAACGTGCCAAAGCGATGGCGGTATTCTCCAGTGCTACATTCATAGGTTCCTTAATCGCATTTGTCGGCGGAGCTTATATCGCCGAGCAATACGGCTGGAGAATGGCCTTTATTGTAGTAGGAGCGCCTGGAATTGTATTAGCTGTGTTGCTTCGCTTTAGCACTCAAGAGCCCGAACGGGGACGTTGGGACTCTTCTAAACCCGTCGACTCACCTGATTTGAACTTAATAGATACGCTCAAATCAATGTGGGCAGTCAAGTCGATGCGTTTCACTATTTTGGGTTGTGGTTTTGCTAGTATGGCAGGGTACGCGCTTGGATACTGGGCTCCGAGCTTTCTTATCCGCATACATGAGGTCAGCTTAGTTAAAGCAGGGGTCTTAATTGGTGCAGCGGGAATCGGCTTTGGCTTGTTTGGTTCCCTACTCGGAGCAGCAGTGTGTGATCGCTTAGCAAAGGATAATCGCAAATGGATGTTATTAATTCCGGCGATAAGCTTGGCCCTGTCACTGCCACTCATGCTGTTATTCCTAAATTGGCCTGCGAACGATCTTAGCTCAGTAGGCGTGCAAAGTGTGCCAACCGCGATATGGTTATTTTGCATTGCCTCATTGTTTGGCTCTTGGTGGGCAGCGCCAACCTTTGTTGCCGTGCAAGAAGCAGTTCCCGCACACCAAAGAACACTCGCTTGTGCGATCTTATTATTTGTGATGAATATGGTGGGCTTTGGCCTAGGTCCACTCTTGGTTGGCTTTATGTCAGACTCATTTACCTCTCAATACGGTGACTTATCGATTCGTTACTCGCTAATGATCATGATGATGACCTACATCCCCGCGATCATTTGCTACATTATCGCTAGTAGAGAATTTACTAGCTTCGCGGCGATCACAACGGGTGAATCACCAAGCACTCTGCCCGTCCCCCGTAATTCAACGGCGGCAATGTAACGATGTCACAAAAAGTAATCAATGCACTAACCGCCGCCGGCGCTCCCTTCGAATTTGTCGAAGCTGAAGTGCAAGGCCGCGATTGTCGCGTATTTAAAAACGCCACCCCATGTTTGAGCCAACTTTATTCTGCCTTAGATACATTTGCTGAAGCAGACTTAGCCGTCTACGACACTCGGAGACTGAGTTACGCACAAGCCAAGACTAACGCGGCGGCATTAGCAAAGCACTTGAAGGCCGAACACCAAATAGGTGTTGGTGATCGAGTGGCAATCATTATGCGCAACAGCCCTGAATGGTTGCTTACGTTCATCGCTCTCACTTCGCTGGGCGCCGTTCCTGCGCTGGTGAATAGCCGTGGCTCAGCCGATGAAATAGCCTACTCAGCCAGCACCACTCAATGCGCGCTCTTAATTGTCGACGACAAGACTCTTACACTGTTGAGTGACCAAGATATTAAGCACAAGGCTAAAGTTGTGTTTGATTTAAACGCTGAATTCTCCGCCATAAATGACCAGGGTGAGAGTATTGTTTTTGATACCAACTCAAGCCTGCCACAAGTAGTTGTGGACCAAGATGAAGTTGCCCTTATTCTCTTTACGTCAGGTACAACAGGTCGACCAAAGGGCGCGCTG
>CAJQNY010000218.1 GCA_905479805.1 uncultured Arenicella sp. | reverse complement strand
GTTGAAATGGCTCCCTGACCAGGACTCGAACCTGGGACCCAATGATTAACAGTCATTTGCTCTACCAACTGAGCTATCAGGGAACAGTTTTTCAACAGACGCGCATCGTACTGATTCCGCCACTATGGGTCAAGGTTTTTACTCGTTTTTTAGTTTATTTTTAACAAAAATCACACGCTGCTTATACTTCCAAGTCAGTACATCGCCGCTTTTGCTTAGGCGAGAGAGTTTCGTTAATTCTGGCGCGGCCAGTATGTAGCAGATATATGTGTTTATAGCGTGTGCCATTTTTATTGCACAAATAGAAACCTGCGCTACGGGAGCTACCATCGGGGAAGAAGCGTAGTCGTCCTCTTTGGTTAAAAAGAACATTGGCGGCCTTAGCTGAATCAACTACAGCAAGAAGCTCTTGCTCATCGCTCAATTGCGCATCACCATCGTTATCTGAGAATATCAACCAGCCAGCCGACCAACTGGCGTTAGCGGAGTAATCATCACTACATTTTAATTCACCAGGGTTATCTATCGGACAGAGGTGTACGTTTTTATGCCTAGTTATCGCGTAACTGCGAGCGCTATTGAGCGATTGGAGTAGTGTATTTGTTGTTGTGGTTAGCCTATTGCTACTAATAAGAGAGGCAAAGCTGGGAGCGGCAAAGGCTGTGATAATGAGCAATATGGATAGACTTACCATCAGTTCAATTAAATTGAACCCTTCTGATGATTCTGGTTTTTCGGTGGGCGTATAGGTTTTCTGATCATACAGATCATAAGGCGAGTTGTTAGGCATCGTTTCCTCCATGAAACTTTTTGTGAATAATACATATGTAACTGGCGACCCACTCCTTGAGTCTGCCTGATAACACTACCTTAGCTGGCGTACTAATTCAATCTTTAGACGTTGATTAGAAAGGGAATGCTGGGGCAACGCAATGAACTTTGATTTATAATGGGCGATTACTCGTTTCCAAATAGTCCTGTCTGAAGCGAGCTAATTCTAGAGTGGTTATGGAAAGAAAATTTAAATTAGTCAGTGACTACACCCCCGCTGGAGACCAGCCTGAAGCAATCAAAGCGTTGGTCGAGGGCTTAGATAATGGGGAAGCCTTTCAGACATTATTAGGTGTAACTGGCTCAGGGAAGACATTCACAATCGCCAATGTGATTGAAACACTGCAACGGCCGACGATATTGATGGCGCCTAACAAGACCTTAGCGGCACAATTGTACTCAGAGATGCGGGATTTTTTCCCGCATAACGCCGTTGAGTACTTTGTGTCTTACTACGATTACTACCAACCTGAAGCGTATGTTCCCAGTTCTGATACGTTTATTGAAAAAGACGCGTCGATAAACGAGCATATCGATCAAATGCGCCTATCGGCCACCAAGGCTATCTTGGAGCGAAGTGATGTCATTGTCGTGGCTACCGTGTCGGCTATTTATGGTCTAGGTGATCCACAGGCCTATCACGAGATGATCTTGCATATAAGTGTTGGCGATATCATGGATCAACGGGCGATTCTAACCCGGCTGGCTGAATTGCAATACACGCGCAATGATACCGAACTTAAAAGGGCGACATTTAGAGTCCGTGGCGACGTTATCGATATCTATCCTGCGGAATCTGAACGCTACGCTATCCGTATAGAATTATTTGGTGAGGATGTAGAGAAAATATCTAGATTTGACCCGCTGACAGGCGCAGTCGAAGAAGATATGCAACGCACCACTATATTCCCAAAGTCGCACTATGTGACTCCCCGAGTGCGCGTTTTAGAGGCATGTGAGCATATACGGTTAGAGTTGCGAGAGCGATTAGCTCACTTGCGTGAACTGAATAAGTTGGTTGAAGCTCAACGCCTAGAACAGCGTGCTTTGTTTGATCTGGAAATGATGCAAGAGCTGGGTTACTGCAATGGTATTGAAAATTACTCTCGGTATCTTTCGGGCGCTCAGCCGGGCGAAGCGCCACCAACACTAATAGATTATTTGCCACCAAATGCGTTAATGGTGTTAGATGAGAGTCATGTCTTAGTTCCTCAATTAGGTGCGATGTACAAAGGCGACAGGTCGCGCAAGCAGACTCTCGTTGAGTACGGTTTTCGTCTCCCTTCAGCGATGGATAATCGTCCGCTTAAATTTGAAGAGTTTAGAAACTTGCAACCGCAAACCGTGTTTGTGTCGGCGACGCCTGGTGATTATGAGATAGAACAAAATCCCGACACAATCGATCAGGTTGTACGCCCGACAGGCTTAGTCGACCCGCAAATTGAAGTGCGTCCAGTAGGGACTCAGGTTGACGATGTGCTTTCGGAAATCACCAAACGAGTCGCGATTAATGAGCGGGTTCTGATTACCACACTGACTAAGCGCATGTCGGAAGACCTAACCGATTATCTGGCTGATGCCGGCGTTAAAGTGCGCTACCTCCATTCTGACATTGACACCGTTGAGCGGGTTGAGATTATTCGAGACCTTCGTGCTGGTGAATTTGATGTGCTAGTCGGGATCAACCTTTTACGAGAAGGTTTGGACATGCCCGAAGTGTCACTGGTTGCGATTTTGGATGCTGATAAAGAAGGCTTCTTGCGGTCAAAGCGGTCGCTGATACAAACGATTGGTCGAGCGGCAAGAAATTTAAATGGTCGTGCAATTCTCTATGCCGATCGAATTACGAATTCAATGAAAGGGGCGATTGACGAAACGGATAGGCGACGAACCAAACAGCAAGAGCATAATTTGGAGCATGGGATTGTTCCCACGAGTGTTACTAAAGCGGTACGGGATATCATAGATGGCGCAACCAGCAATGCAGCACAAGAATTAGCCAGACTTGAAATGCCGCTAGAGGAGTTCGAATTACCTAGAAACCCTGCCGAGTTTGCATCGGTTATGACTGGCCTAGAGAAGGAGATGTATCAGTTTGCTGAAAACCTAGAATTCGAACAAGCAGCGCGCACCAGAGATCGTATTGAAGAAATGCGTGCCGCCTATTTGAAATCCTAGGCTGTCTAAACTTAGTTTCGGTTTCAGAGTTCTTGAGCACAGCTTTGAATAGAACAGAAACGTCGCTGTATACTCATGTACGACACTCACACCTAAAAAATAAGTGCCCGTCTAGCCCCAGGAAAAGTGGAAGCCTCTGAGCTAGCGAATTAGTCGCTAGGCCTTGTGAATGTTTAGTTTAAGGCATCAAAACCCAATCAGCTTTGGGTTGCTGACATCACCTATGTTGCGACCTGGCGTGGACTCGATGACATTGAACTGATAACTCTGGAGTGGGTTGATTGGTTCAACTACCAACGAATTCTAGAACCGATCGGCAACATCTCGCCGGCTGAGTAACAAATGTTGTATTATGAAACTCCTGAATCAAGCAAAGCAGCATGATGCAGATAAAACTATCCACGATGAACCCAGTGTGTATCACCTTGTTCCTGTACCCTTAGATGCGTATTAAACGCACGTTATATTGGTAGCATAATAATGATCCGAAACAAAGTATCGCTGTTAGCGTCAAAGTGTGGTGCTAGAAATTCTAGCGTGGTGGCCAGAGTGAGGATCTACTCGTCGCACGTATACCAGCTGGGATGGGTTTAACGGTGGAAACGGGATTGATCATCGATATCACCCTAACCATTTTGCGGATTGCGGCAGGAACGCTCCTACTGCTGCTGACCTATTTCATAGGGGTTTCTATAAACCCTGCCAGGGTGCGCATTTTTGGTGTAATTTTACTTCTCGGATTTTTTTGGGGCATGGTTGCACCCGTTTTGTTTTCCGTTATCGTGCCGACTTTTAGTATGCTGTTTATGTCCCCCGTAGGGTGGATCGTCTCGGCACTGCTGCTATTTGCATGTGCTTTGTTTGAAGATGATCTACCGATTCCGTTGTGGGTGAAGCTGGCTGTCTTCGTTGATATAATCATCACTCTCTCGTTCTATACGAATATTTTTGGGTTCGCCGATTACACCTTCGCCGCAGCGACTACCGCTACAGTCAAGCTGAATTTAGTGGTTGGGTCTATTTACATTGTATGGCGCGGGCGCAGGAATGACTTAATTTCAAAACGCGTTCGGCTACGATTGTTTTTAGTGTGGAGCATTGCTTGGAGCACAGTTCCGCCATTGTTCGTGCTGCTGTTGTCGGTTTCGTATATTACGGTAACAGCTCACTTATTTTTGTGTTGTGTTATTTTTTTTAATGCAGGGGTAATTTTAATCGCTTTTATTAAATTAAACCCAAACTTCGAGCTTGCTAGGCAACCGACTTTAGTGGTTCAGGCCCCAGTGGATAGCGATATTGCCAATCTACTCGATCGAATGACCAGTGAGCGACTCTATGCTGAACACGGTCTAAGGCTTCACAGCTTGGCTGACCGAATGGGCTGGAGCGAGAGCAAGTTGCGCAAGAAGATAAACCAGGAGTTGGGTTATCGAAATTTCAATCAGTTTATCAATCATTTTAGATTGGACGAGGCGGGTGTGGTCTTGTTAGCACAAACAGACAAGGCGGTGCTAGTTGTTGCGTTGGATGTTGGGTTTAAGTCTATCTCCTCATTCAATTCGGTGTTTCAGGCCCATTTTGGAATGAGCCCTACACAGTACCGTGAAGCTAATCGATAACGTTAAGCCTATATTTAGTCATCCTCGGGAGAGTGGTGAGGCGATACGTTTGCTAGTGATTACTTCTTAGGAGGATTACCTATAGACCCGCCATCTAGTGGAATGCTTCCAGTAAGCATAAGTTTATTTCTTATTAAGTGTTTTTGTAATAGAGGAAATCTTTTCTTCAGTACTCTTTCTGATATCTAGCACCCCAAATATCTGTTATTTTTGACCCATGGAAGCCATCGATTTATCTATTAATGTCATAGTGCTGCTTTGCCTTGCCGCATTGGTGGCGGGCTTTGTCGACACTTTGGTGGGTGGAGGCGGGTTAATAACAATACCCGCGTTATTAATGGCTGGGGTACCGCCTATCTATGCACTGGGAACTAACAAATTACAGGCGGTAACAGGCACACTAACAGCGTCAATCGTGCTGCATAAAAAAGGTCGGATAGAGCTTTCGAAATTGCGTGGATTGTTAGTGATGGCATTTTTAGGCTCGATCTTAGGGACGATAGCAGTGCAATATTTTGAGCCAGACTTATTAAAGTTGGTGGTTCCTATCGTGCTGTTAGTTATAGCCAGTTATTTCATATTTGTACCCAGCCTAAAAGACGAGGCTAGGTCAGAAAAAATTTCGCAAGGAGCGTATGGGAAAACCGCGGTTCCGCTAGTCGGCGCTTACGATGGGATGTTTGGTCCGGCGACAGGGTCATTTTTTGTTTTGTCGGGAGTGCTGCTTCGCGGGCAATCTTTGATCGATGCCACTGCGAATGCAAAGGCGCTGAACTTTGCCACTAACGCGGCTTCGCTGTTGGTGTTCGCCTTTTATGGGAAGCTATTGATAATGGTAGGCGCGTTGATGATGATTGGCCAGGTAATAGGGGCTACTGTAGGTGCGCGTACGTTGTTGGTGGTCGATCCGAACCTCTTGAGATATTTAATTGTTGGAGTCTGCATGATAATGCTGGTTTCCTGGTATGTCTCTAATGTGTGAGGTTGACCTAACGTGAGCCAAAAAATCACAGATGAATTTGTAAAGTATCGTAGTGTGATCGGCTCACTATTGCGTAAGATTCGCCCGAGTGCGAGTCAGCAAGACATTGAAGATATTCTGCAGGATACGTTTATCAACACTTATGAGTCAGCGAAGAAACAGGAAATTCGATTTCCTAAAGCATTTATGGTGAAAACGGCGATTCGTTTGGCAAACCGACAGATCAAAGTGGCTGCGCGTACCGAATACAATGACAAGATAGAGGATTTTGCGGCCGCACGGCTCTCTACTTACGATGCTACGGGTATTAGCAGCACCATAGAGAAGGCGGTGTTGGACAGAGAAGATTTTGGTTTCCTGTGTGCGGCTGTTAACGAGCTGCCAGACCAATGCCGTCGAGTGTTTGTGCTTAAAAAGATTTATGGGCTTTCACAAAAAGAAATTGCCGAGCAGTTAGAAATCAGCCAAAGTACGGTGGAAAAACACGTTGCCAAAGGTTTATTGATGACGATGAAATATTATAATGACAGAAAATTAAGCGATGATGAAAACACGAGCTCTAAAGATACTGTCCATTTGATGAAAAATATTAGTGACAGTAAAACGTAGACTTGCGAGTTGTATGAGTAAGTAAAAAAACAGATAAGAACAAGATAAATAAGAACATGAATACCGTTAGTTTCCCCGATAAAGATTTAATTGAAGAGCAAGCCGCTGCATGGATAGCTGCGATTGACCGTGGTATCTCAGGTGATGAGGAGCAAGGTTTGTCTGATTGGTTGTCGCAATCAGCATTGCATGGGGATGCTTTGGTACAGCTCGCATCTATGTGGGATTTAATGGATGTACTCACACCGATCTCTAAGCTGTTGCCTATGGAACAAGAGGGTGAGAGTTCAGCGTTTGAACAATCGAAGGTGCAAAATAAGCCTGTATCGAACCAAAGGTGGTATGCATTAGCCGCTAGTATTGCGGTGATTGCAGTTACTGCAACTATTGTGACCGTTTCTTTCAATTCTAAGTCGGTTCCCGCTGAACGGTTGGTGTTGCAGACTGAGGAGATCGATCGGAATAGAAGTGTGGAATCACATACCTATATTACGGCCATTGGAGAGCAATCTAATATCATTCTCAGTGACGGCAGTGAGGTGAAACTCAATACGGATTCTGTGGTCCGAGTTGTATTTGATGCTCATTCGCGACAGATTCAACTTGAGAGAGGTGAAGCTTTTTTCGAAGTTACTAAAAACAATAAGCGCCCATTTGTCGTGTCTACGCAGCGGGGAACGGTTACTGCGGTGGGTACTGCATTTAGTGTTGATGCAAGTCACCTAGAAGATTTGGAGGTGCTCGTAGCGGAAGGAAGAGTCAAGGTAGATCGCTTGGCGGGTTTCTCTGAAGATGAAGGAGCGAATGGGGAGTACGGATTAACCGCAGGAAACGAACCTGTATTCTTAGATAAAGGACAACGAGTGCTTATTAAAGGTAAGCAAACCACGGTGAGTTCGAACCAGGATGTTGAAAGTGAATTGGCCTGGCGCAAAGGAATGATTGTTTTTACTGGGGAGCCTCTGCATCAGGCAGTCGCTGAGATCGATCGCTATATACCCCTACAGTTTAAAATAGTTGATGAACAGATAGCGTCGATCCCGGTAGGTGGTTTTTTTAAGACGGGTGACCTCGATCAGCTATTGCTGATATTCGAACAAAATTTTGGAGTTCTCTCGACTCGTCTAGGCGACGACATTTTACTTTCCAAAGCACCCTGATATTTCTACAAATATTTTCAAAATCTACTAGAGGAAAATCTTTCTTCGCGCTTCTTTGTAGTATAGGCGCGTTAAGTTAAGTAGACTCCTACCATGATGAATCTGAGCAAGATTTTTTTGGTAATGTTCTTTTTGGCATTTGCTGCGAGCGGTTACGCTCAGCAGCGATCTGCCGATGAAGAATACTATTTCAACATCCCGCGGCTATCGGCTGACAAAGCGTTAATTCGGTTTGCACAACAAGCTGAGATAACATTGTTGTTTCCGTATGCGGACGTGAAGAAATATAAAACCAGGCCCCTACATGGCCGCTTCACGATTTATCACGGGCTTCAACTCATGCTCTCAGGAACGCAAATCCGTATTGGTGCTGGTGTCAGCAATGAAACCGATCTCGAAGATGTCACTGCAACGACTAATCGAGAAAATGAAATGCACCCCGAGGAGAGTGAAATGAAGTCATTAGGTAATAAAATAATGCCCAGCGTATTGTCGTTGGCCATAGCCAGTAGCGCGGGAATATCCACCGTGCAGGCACAACAGGAAGAGGGCGCACAAGCGCTCGAAGAAATTATGGTATTGGGTAGTCGCAGCGCCAAGGCGCGTTCTGCTGCTGATTCGCCAGTACCGGTAGACGTTATTAGTGGTGAAGACTTTTCCGCATTAGGAAACGGTGCTGACATCACGGATAATTTGAAAACACTCATTCCGTCGTATACCGCAACACCTGCAACAGGTGATGGCAGTGCCTTCGTGCGGCCTACTTCTTTGCGTGGGATGTCACCGGATCAAACCTTAATCATGGTCAACGGTAAGCGACGCCATCGTTCAGCTTTGGTGCAATTCTTTGCCCCAGCAGCGGGTAATGGTTCGCATGGCGTTGATGTGGCGATGATCCCGAGTATCGCAATCAAGAACGTTCAAGTATTGCGAGATGGTGCAGCGGCACAATATGGCTCAGATGCCATTGCTGGCGTAATCAATTTCGAACTTAAAGACGCTTCTGAAGGTGGTCAAGCCGAAGTTCAGTACGGCGAATTTTATGATGGTGAGTCAAGCATGAAACTGGCTGCAAACCTAGGGTTTTCAGCGGGATCAAACGGCTTTGTGAATGTGAGTTTGGAGCACGCTGATAACGATGCTTTATCACGCGGTGTGATACGACCCGATGCGCAAGCGCTATTGAATGCTGGCGTTGCGGGAGTTGGTGCTGATTCACCATTTGGAGATGCACCTTTTACGCAAACTTGGGGAAGACCTGAGACCAGTGCAACCAGGCTGTTTGTTAATGCCGGTTGGGAGTTGGAGAATGGTTCAGAGATCTATGCGTTTGCAAACTACGCGGATACTGACGGACGCTATCGCTTTTTCTATCGTAACCCCGGCCACTCAACGATAGCTGCGCTGGGCCTTCAAGATGCATTGCCAGCTGGTTACACACCGTTTTTAGATGGAGCACAAACTGATAGTAGTATAGTCGGCGGATGGCGTGGCGAGTTCGCAAATGAAACCACTTACGATTTCAGCATTAACGTTGGTAAAGCGGAAATTGATTACTTGCTGAATAATACGCTAAACCCAAGTCTGCCGTTGAACGGTGGTTCGCCGCAAAGAAATTTTGATATGGGGGGTTATGAATCTGAACAAATCGTACTCAACGCCGATTTTTCTAAGCAAATTAATGATGCCTTCGCAGTGTCATATGGTGCTGAGTGGCGTGAAGAAAGCTTCACTCTAATCTCTGGTGAACCGGCCGCTCTATTTGGCTCTGGCCCGAGTGGTATGAGTTCTCCACAGCCAGAGAGTGCTGGTAAGTTTGATCGTGATAATTTTGCGGTATACGCCGATGTTGAACATGATGTTTCAGATCGCTGGTTGATGCAATACGCGGTACGTTATGAAGATTATTCAGATTTTGGTAGTACCACTAATGGCAAGATAGCGACTCGATTTAATGTTTCTGAGAATTTTACGCTTCGCGCTGCACTCTCAACCGGCTTCCACGCTCCAACACCGGGGCAGTCCAACATTTCGTCTATTATAACGACGTTTGACGGTCGCACAGGTTTGCAGGTAGAAGAGGGTTTAGTGCCAGCAAATAGTGATGCTGCTAGACGCTCCGGCGGCACTGACTTGAAAGAAGAAGAGTCTACTAACCTCAGTATAGGTTTCACAACTTCTCTTAGCGACGCATGGGACCTAACGGTTGATTACTATAATGTTGAGATCGATGATCGTATCTACCGTACTGGCGATATACCCATTCCAGGTACTGACAGTCAAACATTGTCTTTTTACACAAATGCGTTGAATGTAGAGCACGAAGGTTTCGATGTGGTGCTTAATGGTTCAGTGAACTGGGGCGAGACGAGTACCGACGTTACCTTTGCTTATGCACATAATGAAATCGATGTGACAGGACAAACGCGCGTAGCAGGAATATTGCCTGTAAGTGCTTCAACGATCGAAGATATCGAGAACAATTACCCTGAAGATAGATTTACTTTATCTACCAATACATTCTTGACTGAAAATGTGAATCTATTGGTACGAGCAACCTATTATGGTTCGCATTTTGATGAGCGCGGCACTATTAATGGTGCGCCTGGAAACCGAAGCTCTGAAATTGATTCGATTACTTATGTCGATGCGGAAATAGGTTGGCAGCAAAGTGATAACTTGAGGTTGGTATTCGGTGCAGC
>CAJQNY010000217.1 GCA_905479805.1 uncultured Arenicella sp. | reverse complement strand
CGAATACGGCCGATGTAACGAGCGCGTTCGGTCACACTGATTGCGTGCCGAGCATCCAAGAGGTTAAAACTATGTGAGGCTTTTAATACTTTTTCATATGCTGGTAGGGGTAGCTTTTGATCAATTAGGTACTGGCCCTCAGCTTCGCATGCATTGAATTGATGAAACAATTCTTCGATATTGGCATGCTCAAAATTGTAAGTAGATTGTTCAACTTCGTTGCTGTGGTAGAGATCGCCATAGGTATAACCATCGGTCCAAACTAAATCGTAGATGCTGTCGACGCCCTGAAGATACATGGCAATTCGTTCTAGGCCGTAGGTTATCTCACCGGTAACGGGCCGACAGTCTAAGCCTCCAACTTGCTGAAAATAAGTGAACTGCGTGACTTCCATGCCGTTTAGCCATACTTCCCAGCCAAGACCCCAGGCACCAAGTGTGGGTGATTCCCAGTTGTCTTCAACGAAGCGAACATCGTCTTCTAACATGTCGATTCCCAGAACCCGTATGGATTCTAAGTAAAGCTCCTGAATATCATCCGGGGAAGGTTTCAACACGACTTGATACTGAAAATAGTGTTGTAGACGGTTAGGATTTTCACCGTAGCGTCCATCGGTAGGTCTGCGGGATGGTTGCACATAAGCCGCTCGAATCGGTTCTGGTCCGATTGCACCCAGAAACGTCGGCGAGTGAAACGTTCCGGCGCCGACTTCAAGGTCAGCGGGTTGCATTAAGATGCAGCCATTGTCAGCCCAAAAATTCTGTAGTCGTAGGATCAGTTCTTGAAAACTGATACCGTTTGAATTTGATGTGTTACTCATTAGAGATAAAGTTCGTCAAGGATTGTTGTTCAGGCTCAATCGAGCTCGCTATGAGCCTTAATGTTTTGACCTAGAATGGCTACAAAAAAAGGCGTATCAAACGCCTATTTCAAAAAAAAGCTATTATAGCGTCCGAGACCAAATTTGCGAGTTATAAAACTGATTGGATCTACTAATGTCGTCCAAAATTGATGCGTTTCAGTTTGTCTTATGAGGCTTTTAGTGGACGTTACGTCCAATTTGTTAACAAATGTTAACTGATTCCGAAAAATCATTAGACAGGCAGCCAATTTTACAGTAACTTTCCTGCCAGACGAAGGTTATGCCCAAGTCGCCTAGGAGTGAGGACAGTGCCGTAATAGCACTACTCAGAAAATAAAAAAGCCCGTAATAATAATAATAAGACGGGCTTTTTTATTTTCGCTTTCAACTGCTTCCATTCTATTTTTTCAAGTTTCCTTTCTTCTCACCCTTCTCACCTTTTATCTAATGTCACCCTGCGTGAATAAAGTTTTTCGACCAAGTTTGTGACCTAATATACTTCTCGCCGGTGAAATCCACGACAAAGACTTAGTGTAGTGCCGTATGTCTCGTCGTTCGAAATAGGGCCCCTAATCAGGCGTCTATATGAGGCTAGACGGGTCAGTAAACTCTTTACCTTGCGCCTCTGCAACCGCTCTATAACAAAGCTTTCCTTCGTGCGTATTCAAGCCATTCAATAAGTCGGGGTCTTGTTGCATCGCCATCTTCCAGCCTTGGTTTGCCATGCTAAGTGAAAATGGCAGCGTGGCATTGTTGAGCGCATAGGTGGATGTCTGTGGTACGGCACCTGGCATGTTGGCAACGCAGTAATGGACTACGCCATCTACCACAAATGTTGGCTCTTCATGAGTGGTGGCCTTAGATGTTTCAAGGCAACCTCCTTGGTCGATGGCGACATCGACAACAACAGACCCGGTCTTCATTTTTGAGATCAATTCCCGGCTTATGAGCTTGGGTGCAGAGGCACCCGGCAGTAGTACAGCACCAATCACCAAATCAGATTGGATGGCGTACTTTTCAATCGCTTCTTTAGTTGAGTAAACGCAATTGGTTTTGCCCTGAAATTCCATATCTAATTTTCGTAATGTCGGAATCGACCGATCAAGAATTGTCACATTAGCGCCCATGCCTCGCGCAATGTAGGCGGCATTTGCGCCGACTACGCCACCACCGATGACTAACACCTTGGCCGGCTCAGTGCCTGGCACGCCGCCCATTAGCACGCCAATGCCGCCTTGTGCACGCTCTAAGCAGTGGGCACCCGCTTGAGCGGCTAATCTGCCGGCTACTTCACTCATTGGGGCTAAAAGGGGCAGTGAATTGTTTGGTCCGGTAACTGTTTCATATGCAACTGCAGTAACTCCTGATTCAAGGAGAAGCTCGGTTTGCAGTGGGTCAGGCGCGAGATGTAAATACGTAAATAATAGTTGTCCCTGAGAGAGTTGCTTGCACTCATGTGCTTGAGGTTCTTTGACTTTGATAATCATTTCGCTATCAGCAAAAATTGCCTCAGCGCTATCCGAGATCTTAGCCCCGACGTTTTTGTAATCCTGGTCGGTAAGGCCAATGCCGGCAGCTGCTCCAGTTTCAATTGTTACACCATGACCGTAAGTGATGAGCTCTTTAGCACTCGCTGGGCTTAGGCCAACACGATATTCGTGGTTCTTGATTTCCTTTGGGACGCCGATTTTCATTTTTACACCTACTTGGTTTTGATTGTTTGATTGGCCGCTTGTTAGTGGGCAACTAGATGATTGTTAAACAAAATAATACGAGGACTCGATATCAAGTAGAAGTTAATTAGTGGTTATTTGTAGGATTTTTCAGTATTAATTCTGTTAAATATTTATCAATACAGAGTATTATTCTGTTGGAATGTATTTTAATAGGTGGTTTGATTGTGAATAAGCTAGACCGAAATATCCTCAAGGCTCTACAAGAAGATGGGCGAATGTCCTTCACTGATTTGGGAAAAAGAGTGGGGCTTACGACAACCCCTTGTATCGAGCGGGTTCGTAGATTGGAGCGCGAAGGATATATATCGGGTTACACAGCATTGCTTGATGCCAAAAAACTTCAACTTGGTTTAGCTGTTTTCGTGCAAGTGAGGCTCAATAGAACGAGTCACAAAACGTTCGAAGAATTTCGTCATGCGATATTAAAGTTAACCGAGGTACAAGAATGCCATCTTGTGACGGGCAGTTTCGATTTTATGGTTAAAGCCAAAGTTAAAGATATGGCTGCCTACCGAGATTTCCTTGAAGGGTCGTTGTTGAACTTACCGGGCGTTCAAGAATCCACCAGTATCGCAGTGATGGAGACCATTAAAGAATCATTGGCAATCAATCTGCCTCTTTAGTGAAGGGTGGCCGAGGTCGTAGTGCTGTAACTGTGAGATATAGTCACATTCGTAAGCTCTCGCCTCAATTGCGAGCTATTGGTGCGTCATACCCGTTTTTGCACTAAAATAGTGCAATATTTCAATGTGTCGCGAGTATTGTATTGCCACTGCCGAGTGATTTAGTCATTTAAGTTACACTCAATGACCGATGCTCTTGAGCTAGCCTTGTCTCTCGAAAGTGGTAATCGCAGGCAATAACGACACTCACAGTAAATGTTGTCCAAATATAAGGCGCATACAAATTCAACAATAGATTTTTCGAGGTAATAACTAAATGTCCGCTTCAGATGTGTTAAAACAAATTAAAGATGATGATATTAAATATATTGATTTTCGTTTCACTGATACGCGTGGAAAAGAGCAGCATGTGACTGCACCCACAAGCTTTATTGACGAAGATACTTTTATTGAAGGTAAGATGTTTGATGGATCGTCAGTTGCCGGATGGAAAGGAATCAATGAATCCGACATGATTCTTATGCCAGATCCTACGACAGCCGTACTCGATCCATTTTTTCAAGATAAGACGTTGAATATCCGTTGCGACGTTATTGAGCCTTCAACGATGGCTGGATATGGTAGGGATCCGCGATCAATTGCGAAACGTGCTGAAGCCTATTTGCAAGAAACAGGTATTGGCGATACGGCCTATTTCGGGCCTGAAAATGAATTCTTTGTCTTTGACGATGTAAGATTCTCAAATGAACCACGTGGAGCATTCTATGAAATTGATTCACAGGAAGCCTATTGGAACTCTGATAAGCCGTATGAAAACGGCAACATGGGACACCGTCCAGGCCTAAAAGGCGGATACTTCCCAGTACCTCCGGTTGATTCATTGCATGATCTTCGCGCTGCGATGTGCCAGTCTGCTGAGGCGATGGGAGTACCGACTGAGGTGCACCACCATGAAGTAGCAACTGCAGGGCAATGCGAAATAGGTACTATATTTAATACCTTGGTTAAGAAAGCCGATGAAGTTCAAATTTTCAAATATGCCGTGCACAATACTGCGCATATGTTTGGAAAAACCGCGACCTTTATGCCTAAGCCTATTGTTGGCGATAATGGTTCTGGAATGCATGTACATCAATCTATCTTTAAAGATGGGGTGAATATGTTTGCTGGTGACGGTTATGGTGGATTGAGTGAGACAGCTTTGTACTATATTGGTGGAATTTTCAAGCATGCAAAGGCGATCAATGCGTTTGCCAATGCTTCAACTAATAGCTACAAACGACTTGTTCCAGGATTTGAGGCGCCAGTATTGCTTGCTTATTCTGCACGGAATCGGTCTGCCTCATGTCGGATTCCTTATGTAACAAATCCCAAAGGAAGAAGAATTGAGATTCGCTTTCCAGATTCAACAGCTAATCCGTATCTTGCCTTTACTTCAATGTTGATGGCGGGTCTTGATGGAATTCAAAACAAGATTCACCCAGGTGATGCTGCTGATGAAGATTTGTATGAATTGCCTGCTGCAGAGCAAGCCAAAATACCAACGGTAGCCGCAGGGCTAGACTATGCTTTGGAGGCACTTGATAACGATAGAGAGTTTCTGAAAGCTGGTGGAGTATTTAGTGATGACTCAATCGATGGATACTTACAACTCAAGCAAGAAGAAGTAGATGCCTTGAGAGTTCATACTCATCCCATTGAGTTTCAACTCTCTTATAGCTGCTAATTTCGTATAGAAAGCGCCCCATTTTGTGGGGCGTTTTTTTAACCAACCATGCACTAATTTGGTGCATTAGCAATTTAGACTTTACGATGCAAGCGACAGTTAGTGATGAAGCAGTACTGGAAAACCTTGAGGTAGCAATTGTCGTCATTGATAGTGATAGGTTGATTCAAAGGGTTAACTTAGCGGCGGAAACACTTTTTGAGCAGAGTCGAAATTACCTGATAGGAAAGCATGTTTCATCGCTAATACCCTTGGAGCAAGTGAGTAAATGTATCGATGAGTGCCAATCTCATGACTCTCAATTCACATTACGCGAATTGTCACTTGAGTTACCCTTCAGAGAAACCTTAGTCGATTTCACTATATCTTCGCTGTCGACAAATATGGGGTCGCAAAAATCTGTTCTTTTGGAAATAAATTCGATCAATCGAATTTCTAGATTTATGCGTGAGAACAACCAAATGGAACGGGTAAATTCTTTCCGATTGATGATGCGAGGATTGGCGCATGAAATAAAAAATCCGCTTGGCGGTATTCGCGGTGCTGCGCAATTATTGCAGCGGGAACTGGAAGAGCCAGATCAAGTAGAACTTAGCAATATTTTGGTAAAGGAAGCCGACCGACTTACCCGCTTAGTAGATCGTGTAATGGGTTCTCGTGAGAGCTTTAACTTAGTGCCTTGTAACATCCATGAGATCTTGGAGCATGTCGTTGAGCTGGTTACCATGAACGCTGAGAATCAGATACAAATAGTTCGTGAGTATGACCCGACTCTGCCGGAGATTGACGTAGATCGCGAGCAAATGATCCAGGCTGTTCTAAATATTGTCGCCAATGCTATCGAAGCACAACAAGAGAATAGTGCCGGTGCAAAAATCGGTTTAATGACCCAGTTTGAACGAATCGTTACGATTAACCAAAAAGCACATCGCCGTGTACTCAAGATTCGCGTCTGGGATGAAGGGCCTGGGGTTTCCTCGCAACTAAGTGGATTGATTTTTGATCCGTTGGTAACTGGTAAGCCAAACGGAAGCGGTTTAGGTCTTTCGATCACGCAGGAGATTGTCCAACGACACGAGGGAATTGTTCAGTTAGACGAGTACCAAGGACGCACCTGTTTCTCTATCTACCTTCCGTACCCTTCACTCGAAAAATCTAGAATAAATTGAAATTATGAATAGATCGCCTAAGAAAAAAATCTGGATCGTTGACGATGACAATTCTATCCGTTGGGTACTTTGTAGAACTCTGCGGGCGGAGGGTTATGACGTTCGTGACTTTGTTCATGCTGAGGCGGCGATATCTGCATTGATGCGTGATCAGCCTGATGTACTAATGACGGACATAAGAATGCCAGGCAAAAGTGGCTTAGAGCTATCAAAACTAGTGCACAAAAAATTTTCCAATATTCCGTGCATTGTGATGACAGCTCATACGGACTTAGACAGCGCGGTAGCCTCTTATGACAGCGGCGCGTTTGAATACCTTCCCAAGCCCTTTGATCTAGATGATGCGGTTCACTTCGTGCAACGTGCAATTGATTTGAATGTCTTACAGAACCCAGCAGTCGAAGAAACACTTCAAGGTATAGAGATAATTGGTGAAGCCCCGGCAATGCAAGAGGTATTTCGAGCAATTGGCAGGCTGGCTAAATCTCATATTAATGTGTTGATTTCCGGAGAATCCGGAACCGGTAAGGAGTTGGTGGCAAAGGCGCTACACCAACATAGTCCACGAGCTAATGATTCTTTTATTGCGATTAATATTGCTGCCATCCCTACCGATTTGGTAGCGTCCGAGTTGTTTGGGCATGAAAAAGGTGCCTTTAGTGGCGCTATTGAACAACGGTTAGGTCGGTTTGAGCAGGCAAATGGTGGGACTCTTTTTCTTGATGATATTGGCGAGATGAGTACGGATCTGCAAACAAAGTTGCTACGTATTCTTTCGGATCAAAAATTTTATCGAGTAGGCGGTTTAGATTTAGTCGAAATCGATGTAAGGGTGCTCGCGGCCACAAATCAAAACCTAGAAGAACTAGTGGAGCAGGGGAAATTTCGAGAGGATCTTTATCACCGCCTAAATGTAATCCGTGTGGATTTGCCGCCCTTGCGCGGCCGCATAGAAGACTTGCCACTTTTGGCTACGCGCTTCCTATCTGATTGCGCACAGGAGTTAGACGTGGAAGTTAAGCAAATCACGGAGAGTGCATTGGCCAAACTAATGGAATTTGATTGGCCGGGAAATGTGCGGCAGTTAGAGAATGTCTGTCGTTGGATTACGGTCATGGCAGCAGCGAGTAGAGTGGGGGTAGAAGATCTGCCGAGTGACATATTGCAGGCAAAAGCAACGGTGCAACCGGAGGATTGGGAATCATCCTTATCTATGTTGGTGCGTCAGAAACTGAACCGGGGGCAAGAAAATATTCTTGATGAGTTACTTAAGCGGTTCGAAGCTATTTTGTTAAGGAACGCGCTTGATCACACCACTGGTCACCGTCAAAATGCTGCAAAATTACTTGGCTGGGGGCGTAATACGCTCACTCGAAAGTTGAAGGATTTAAATATTGATTGAAGTTCTGGTTCGATAATGATGTCTGGACGTATCCACGTTTTTATAAGACCGTGTATAATTCTCGCTGTTATCCTTCAGCCAACCGCTACAGTAAAGTGCTAGTGAAGTAGAGTGGACGATAGACCAATGAGTACGACTAGCCGCCAACCGCAATTAAACAAACTATGACAAGTATGCGAATCATCAAGCTTTTTCTTTTAGCAGTTACGGCAATAATATCTTGCAGCAAGGCTTTCGCGCAAACTAACTATGTAACGGATGATTTTGAGGTGATGCTCAGAACCGGGCCTAGCTTGAAGAACAAGATTGTTCGGCCCATGCCTAGTGGCACTCGCATTGAGGTTTTGCGCAGGGACTCCGGCAATGGTCATAGCCAAGTCCAGATTAGCAGCGGTGAAATAGGGTATATGCTGACGAGGTTCCTGAGTGATCGACCCTCTGCACGAAATCAATTAAGGTCACTTGAGAACCAACTTAAACAACTTAAGTCTGAGCCAAATGAATTGCGACGGCTGCTAGCCAATAGCCAAGAGGAAACCAAAAGACTGATTGAGCTGAATTCGAATTTAACCGAGGACGCTACGAAGGCGAACAGAGAGCTGGCTAGGATTAAGGAAATTTCGGGTGATGTTGTCAAAATTGCCAATCAAAATAACAAACTAGAATCCGAGGTGCAGCACCTCTTGTTACAGTTCGATGACATCCGAATTCAGAATGAAGCACTTAAAGATAATTCGGAACGTGTCAGAAACTTTATTGGTATTGGTGTATTACTGTTGGGAATTTTCCTGGGATGGGTGTTGTCTATTTCTGGGCGTCGAAATCGAAACTCATGGGGTGCATGATCTAGCGACACCAGCTCTGACGGTTCGTAAAGACAGAACAGCTATTTAGGGTTTAACTGCTAACTAGGTTCTCTTCGACAATCTTTGAAATTAAGGCGGTATGAGCATTGCTGTCATTCAGGCAAGGAATATAAGAATAGCTCTTGCCTCCTGCATTCATAAAATACTCACGATTTTCACCGTCTATCTCTTCGAGTGTTTCAAGGCAGTCCGCACTAAAACCGGGACAAATCATATCGACTGATTCGACTCCTGCACCAGGAAGATTCTTAAGCGTTTCGTCGCAGTAGGGTTGCAGCCAAGGCTCAGCCCCTAATCGAGATTGGAATACTAACAACCAATCATCATCTCGAAGTTCCAATTCGTCAGCCAATAATTTTGCTGTCGCTTTGCACTGCTCAAAGTAAGGGTCGCCACGATCTATAAATTTGATCGGAACCCCATGAAACGTCATAACTAATTTTTGTGCCTTCTCCGATCTGCCCCAGTGCTTACGAACTGAGTCTGCAAGCGCTTTGATATAAAGTGGGTGATCGTAGTACGAATCCACAAACGAGAGGCTTGGAACCCAGCGATAGGTCGACAAGCTTTTTGCTAAGGCATCAAAGGTAGAGCCGGAAGTGCTTCCTGAATATTGAGGATACAAAGGGAGAACGATGAGCCTGCGTACGCCACTTTTGTGTAGCGCTTTGATTTGTGAGTCCATGGAGGGAGAGCCGTACCTCATCGCAAGCATGACTGAATACTCTTCGCCCATAGCGTTAGCAACCTTGTCTACAAGATCAATGCTATTGACCATTAGCGGCGAGCCTCTGTCGCTCCATATCTTGCGATAATTCGCTGCGCTTTTATGTGACCTTACATTAACAATAATCCCTCGCACCAAAATAAGCCTGAGCAACTTTGGTATCTCAACGACACGCGGATCCATCAAGAACTCGCTGAGGTATTTCCGTAGGCTTGGGCAAACCGGTCTATCCGGTGTGCCCAAATTAACTAGCAGCACACCAGTTTTGTTTGAGGAGTTTGAGTAATCAGATCCCTCACCTTTATATTTCATTTTATGTGCCGACGTTTTGAGTGGGGTTTATAGCAACTGTTAATTTATGCAGAAAATAGGTCAGACTAGATTTGACTAGGCGTTGCCAGTCACTTTGATGCCTTCGCGAATGTGTTCATTAGCAAAGTCCACCATTCTTTTCAAAGATAAGGCTGCCTTAACGCGAATGTCTTCATTTATCTGGATTTCGTTACTGCCATCGTCCAAGACTTTGCTTAAGCGTTGCAAGTCATTCATTTTCATCCAAGGGCACTGCGCGCAACTTTTACAGGTTGCACCATTGCCTGCTGTGGGGGCGGCGATGAATTCTTTTTCCGGGGAGTATTGTTTCATCTTATGAAATATCCCGTCTTCTGTCGCTACGATAAATTTCATATGCGGTAGTTCCCGGGTTGCTTTCAATATCTTGCTCGTAGAGCCAACCACATCTGCAAGGTCAACCACACTCATGGGAGACTCAGGGTGAACTAATACAGCAGCGTCTGGGTGCTCACTCTTCATCTTTAGCAGGCTCTCTGCCTTGAATTCTTCATGCACGATACAAGAGCCTTGCCACATAATCATGTCGGCTCCGGTTTCCTTCTCAATATATCCCCCTAAAAACCTATCTGGGCCCCAAAGTATCTTTTCGCCTTTTTCTTTAAGGTGCGTACATATCTCAAGAGCAATCGAAGACGTTACGACCCAATCTGCCCGCGCTTTCACGGCTGCACTGGTATTGGCGTAGACGACTACGGTCCGGTCCGGGTGCTCGTCGCAGAAGGCTGAGAAATCTTCTATGGGGCAGCCGATGTCTAATGAGCACTCAGCATCTTCGTCTAACAGTAAAACGCGTTTCTCAGGGCTTAAAATTTTTGAGGTCTCGGCCATAAACTTGACGCCGGCGACAACAATGGTCTTGGCTTCATGTTCATAGGCATATCGAGCCATCTCTAAGGAATCGGAGACAGTGCCACCGCTTTCTTCAGCTAGATCCTGTAGATCTTCATCGACATAGTAATGGGAAACTAGAATAGCGTCCTGTTCTTTAAGCTGCCGCAATATCTTGGATCTTAGTTTCTGTTCAGCTGTTTCGCCAAGTGAGCTGTGGCCGATCGAACGGGCTTGAGCCGCCGTGAGGTCGATCTCTTCTTCAAGTTTTTTGGGTATATCTAACGCTTTGGACATCTAGTAACTCCATTAAGATGACTACTTCAGAGTTATTCCAGTTTGGTAACCCTGTTATTTGTCATCATCGGATTGAATAAAAATTATCAGTGAAATGCTACCACACCTGATTCCCGCTGCAAAAAAGACAGGAGTAAATAGAGTAGAAAAGATCTAACTATATCCAGAAATTAAAAAGCCGCTGCACCGCAGCGGCTCCTAAATACCGTCCAAATATGCCATATTTTAACGATCACTAGCCAATGTTGAATTTATTGGCTCCAGTAAGTTTATCTATAAATAAGCGACTAAAACGGTCGCGGAATAGATAAACCGCCCTTCTTAACTACTTTTTTTTTACGACTTTCTTCTTAACGGCTTTCTTTGCAACCTTCTTGGTTACTTTTTTAGCTACTTTCTTCTTAGCGGCTTTCTTAGCAACCTTCTTGGTTACTTTTTTAGCCACTTTTTTCTTAGCGGCTTTCTTTGCAACCTTCTTGGTTGCTTTTTTAGCTACTTTCTTCTTAGCGGCTTTCTTTGCAACCTTCTTGGTTACTTTTTTAGCTACTTTTTTCTTAGCGGCTTTCTTTGCAACCTTCTTGGTTACTTTTTTAGCTACTTTTTTCTTAGCGGCTTTCTTGGCAACCTTCTTGGTTACTTTTTTAGCTACTTTCTTAGCAACTGGTTTTTTAACTACTTTAGCCTTGGTTGCAGCCTTAGATGCAACCTTCTTTGCTTTTTTCTTCGCAGCCATAATTCCTTCCTCTTTTGTGATCGTTTGATGGTCAGTGTTTAGCTTATGTTTAATATTATTCGAAGTGAAATGCTGT